>JBHIBM010000073.1:0-7872 GCA_046759085.1 Candidatus Zixiibacteriota bacterium | reverse complement strand
CGATGATCTCTCCCTTGGTGGTCTCGGACCCGGTAGATTCTATTGGAGCGAACAAGAGTGGCGGCAGTAATTACATAGCCATCGCGGGTGTAGAGAATGCCGGTTGCAACCGCGGCATGTATTGAGGTCAGACTGCTCTGCTGATGGTAGGACTCTACCGTGACCAGCGAGGACCTAACCTCTCGGACTATCCTGGCAGTCTCAGAGTTCAGCGAATCCAAAAGATTCTGTGAAGCCGCGGCGGATGAGCCTATATCGGAGAAACTGAGCACCAACAGCCCCAGAATTGCCCAGCAGATCTTCGAAGCTCTGTTCATGTCGGTCTCATTTGCCACTTGACCAATTCAAAAAGGGTAGTCGGAACTCAAATCTTACGTGCTCAGGTCCCAACCTACCCTGCATAAGCCAGCCCTCAATCCGGCATTAGAATACTACATCTGTTGACTGCGTCCCTGAAGAGGCGACCGGCGTGAGGAGATATGACTGCTCGGCATAGGAGTTTCCTGCCTCGATATCGACCACCGGTAGAACATATCTTCGGTAGATTTTCGCTTCTCTTCTGAATATCTCAGGGTTGAAAGTCCCGAAGTCATCCGCATTGTCAAATTCGAAGAGTCGCCACGAGCTGTCATTGCCTTCGGATACCTGATAAGTGAAGGTCCGACCATCCAGCTCGAGCTCGTCATAGAGGGTGGGGGTTTGATTCGGTGCCTGGGCAAGGGAATGGGACTCCCCCTTCTTCAGATGAGGGAAGGTGAGAAAAACCACGAAAGCCACTGCCGCCCCGGCTAAGACGAGAGCATAAGTTGGCCACCTTTTGCTATCTGAGTACTCGTAGCCTTCGTGACCGGATAGTGTCAGTGAGGTCACCTTCTCAAGCAGGCGCTGATTGAAATTAGAGGAGGGCTTTTGGACCTCGAGATACCCGACGGCTTTGACGATCTCCGAGAACTCCCGCCACTTCTGCATACACTCCGGACACTCCCGCAAATGTCGTTCTAACTGGCGGGCCCTCTCCCCGGAAAGAAGCTTGTCATGATATGCCGATAGATTCCGGTAAACCTTTCGACAGTTCATAGATGTTCTCCTTCAAGGGCTCCAACCTCTGCCTCATCAAAAGCCGGGCGCGGTTGATGCGAGACTTCACCGTCCCCACCGGCACCGAGAGGATCTGGGCAATCTCCTCATAAGGGAGTCGATTGATATCCCTCAGGATGAAAGCCTCTCTGTATTCCGGAGGCAGGGTCTCGATCGCTTTCTCGATGAAGGGCATGAAACTCTCCTGATGGTTTTTGGGGTCGGGTAACTCTAACTCCCCTTCATTTCTGGAGGTCCCCAGGCGCACCATCCTCCAGCGCTTTCTGCGGCGATACTCGCTTCGGGCCAGATTCAGGGCAATGGTGTAGATCCAGGTGGAAAAGCAGAACCTTTGGTCGAACCTCTTCCTCTCTCGAAAAGCCCGCAGGAAGGTCTCCTGGAGAATGTCCTCGGCCTCCTCCCTTTCCGGCAGAACCCGATATATGAAGTTGTAAAGCCTCACCTTGTAGCGCTCCGCCAGCTCGTTGAAGGCTCCTAAGTTCCCTTCCCGGACGTAGCTCATCAGTTCCCGGTCGCTGACCTGTGAGAGACCAACGGTTTTCTTGTCCTTCGCCGTCATATTTCACTCCATTCTACAAGGAATATAACGAAAAGTTCCTCGATAAGGAACCTTTTTTTGAATCGGTTAGTGCCTACAGCCAATTAACCCATACGATCTCTGACCCTCTGGGTTTCAGATTCAATTATTGAACAGCCCGGAGTAAAGGATGTAGCCCAAAGACCGACAAACATAGGTAAAAGGGGGCCTGTAGTTCACACCGGTTATACTGAAATATGTCGTTTCAAAACTCAAAACCATGGACTTTCGGAGGGCTCCGGCTGATAGTTGTTAGTGCTTTTGCCGCCGTCGGGATTCTGATCTCGTTGGATGAGATATTGGACCTTCCCCACCTTCTCTTCGGAACGCCAGCTAGCCCGTTTAACTGGATGGAAATGCCCATTGTACTTGGGGCAGTCTGCTTGATTGGCTTCTTCTGTGTTTTTATGTTAGGGTTGTCGGAGTCGAGACGCCGACAGGTGGAGCGGGATCTTCGTCGCTCGGAGGAGCGTTTCAGTCAGGTGGCAAGTAGCACTGGAGACTGGATATGGGAGGCGGATTCTCAGGGCCGCTACCTATACTCCAGCAGCGCCGTCGCAGATATCCTCGGTTACACCCCGGAGGAGATACTGGGAAAGCATTTCTACGACCTCTTTCACCCTGAGGATAAGGAAACCCTCAAAACGAGGGTCTTTGGAGTTTTTCAGAGGCGTGAGCCTCTCGTCAAGTTGATCAATCGCAACTTGCACAAAGATGGACATAGTGTGATTCTGGAGACCAGCGGCTTACCCCTAATCGCAGAAAACGGTGGACTCCTCGGTTACCGGGGTGCCGACCGGGACATAACCGAGCGTGTGCGGGCGGAGGAGGCCCTAAACGAATATTCTAAACGCTTGCAGGAGATGGTCGAGGAACGCAAGCATGCTGGCGAGCAACTGGGAAAAGAGATGACGGCCGTCGCCACGGTTGTGAATGATATGCTCCGTGGGGAAATGGATGATGCGCAGACAGAGAAGCGGGTCTTGGAGGCCTGTTTAACTGCAACGGACAGCGTTTACGGACAGATCGGAAAGATCAATGAGCACGGCAAGTATGATACAACGACTTACAGCAGTCAGACGTTAGAGGACTGCGCTTTTCCTGAAGCTCTGGCGTGGGAAGTGTCAACAGGAATGACCATCCGCGGGATATGGGGCTGGCCGATGCTTAAGGGCGAGCCCCTGCTTTGTAACCATTTAGAAGCACATCCCGACCGGGTGGGCTTACCCAAGGGCCATGTACCCCTTCAGTGCTTTCTTGGAGTCCCGCTGAAGCGGGAGGGAAAGGTTGTCGGTATGGTGGCCGTCGCCAACAAGCCAAGAGGCTACAGCGAAGAGGACAGAGATGCCCTCATTAGGCTTGCCTCTGTCATGAGCGTCAGTAGGCAGCATCAGCTGGCCTTGACAGCTGCGAAAAGGACAAGCGCAGAATTGGAGCAGCTCGTCGCGGAACGAACGGCAGAGCTATTACGTGCCAACGAAGAAATGCAGTCTTTCATCTACTCCATCTCCCATGATCTGCGTATGCCGTTAGTGGCGGTGCAAGGTTTCACCAACCTTTTGAAAGAGGAGTACGGAGATGATTTGAAGGGTGAGGCGGAGCACTATCTCTCTGCTATTGTGCAATCCACTGGGAAAATGTCGGATCTGATCGAAGACCTCCTGCAACTCTCCCGAGTCGGGCGAATGGACACTGAACCGGAAGAGGTCGCGCTCGAAAGCCTGGTTGACGCCATCACCACCGAATTGAAGGTGAAAACTCCAAAACGGAAGCTGAATTTCAGAATAAAGGAACCTCTCCCCGAGACATACTGCAACCGTAAGAGACTCTATCAGGTATTCTCCAATCTATTGGGCAACGCCGTCAAGTTCACCCGCAACTTACCCGAAGCCAAAATCGAGGTGGGAGTTAGGAAACAGGGGAGCAAAAGGGAATTTTACGTCCGGGACAACGGTCCCGGCATCGACCCCCAGTATCACGAAGAGATCTTCAAGGTGTTCAGGCGGCTCCACGGAAGTGCATATGAAGGCTCCGGAATGGGTTTGACCTTTGCCAAAAAGATCGTCGAGTCCTGGGGAGGAAACCTACGGCTCCAGTCCAAACCTGGAAAGGGAGCAACCTTCTATTTCACCGTTCCTGAAGCTCAAAAATCAAGCACCGCTAAGTCGGAGAGAATGAGTTCCGATAGTAGTGCGTGACTCACCAGATTGCCGAACCAAAGGAGAAGACGTGATTCCGACCCGGACTATTCACATCCTTCTGGTTGACGATGATCCTAACCACCGCTTCTTGATCCGTAAGCTTCTGTCGAAAAACAGCATCAAAACCGAGGTGATTGAACTGGAGGATGGCCAGCAGGTCCTCGATTACATGCATCGACGCCGTATTTACTCCGACAGAGATAAATTCCCGGATCCGGATTTCATTCTACTGGATATCAAAATGCCTGGAATTGACGGACTGAAGGTGCTGAAGGTCATAAAGCATGATGACCAAACCCAGCAGATCCCGGTGGTGATGCTGACCACCTCCACCCTGGAAGAAGAGATAATCCAAAGCTATAAGGACGGGGCCAACGCCTTCGTCACAAAACCCACCAGCTACGAGGACTTCGCCAAGACCATAACCGCGCTGGGGAAGTTCTGGGTGTCCGCGGTAGAGTTCCCTCCCAGAGCCCCCCGCCAAAAGGGCCAAGAGAGGATCAGGCCCACCCTCCCGGGGTAACCCTCATCTCAGAACCGGTAAGCTGCAGAGAGGAAGAATCTGTCAGCCTTGTACTCCTCGCTGGTCGAGATCTGTGGATCTCTCACCTCCCACAATCCCCGAACATAGGCGAAATCCAGGGTGACCAGTCGGTCTATGAGAAAGCCTGCGCCAGCGGTGATGAAGTGACGCTCCCGTTCAACATTGGCGGTCCTGAAGGGAATGGGGTCGTAATAGTACCCACCTCGCAACCTTCCCGAGATCTTCGGCAGGAAGAGTTCAGCTCCAAGATGATAACGGAGAACATCAGTGTAGTTCTCGCTGAGGGTTCTGTTCTCTTCCTCCAGCCCCAGGGGACTTTTGTACTCCATCTGAGCCCAGTCGGTGAAGTTCACATCGCAAGCCAAAAGAAGATGATCAATGTTCAAAGCTAAGCCGGCCCCTAGCGAATAAGGAATCGAGAGCTTGTATTCATAAAAGCCGGGCTCCGTCACACTCGCGTAGCTGTACTGAGGGGAATAGGTGAGGTACTCCTCGGTGACTCTCCAATCCTGTCTTATGGTATAACTGGTGGGAAAATCGACGGTGGCGCCAAGGGTCAAGTATTTGTTGGGTCGTATCAGAGCACCCAATTTCACTCCCACTCCGGAATAGTCGTCATCGCTGGCGCTGGTGAAGAGGTAACGACCTGATTGTGTCAAATCTGTGTAGCTGGAATCGAACTCGAAATTGTAGAGATCCCTTCCGGAGTAGTAGCTCAGTGCCAAACCACAGGAGACCGCGGGGGAGAGGTCAACGGCGCCAGCAACAGTCCACTGGTAGATTCCGCCGGACTCGGTCTCCACTCCGGTTAAATCTCCTCCGGGGAATTGATCAAAATACTGAAACACCTTATCGAAGCTTTTCACTCGGTTGACCCCGAAACCGAAAACTAAAGAGCCACGATAAGTCGGCACGGGAACGGTTAGATTGACTCCCGAAAACCTGGTGTTGGAAGCTGAGCGCAACCCCGAGCTGTTTTTGAAGATAGTTTCGTTGGTCATCCTCTGGTGGGAAAGGGAGGTCGAAAGCTCCATTCTTCTCACTCTCACCAAAGCCGCGGGATTATAGATCAAGGCAGTTCCGTCGTCGCAGGCGGCAATCTGAGCTCCCCCCATCGCCATCGCCCTTGCGCCCACCCCAAAGAAGCTCCCAGCGACGACCTCATTGATATAAACTTCTTCTTGAGCTAACCCAACGTTACTTATGAAAAGCCAACTACTTAGGAGCAGAATGTATCGGATTGCTTGATTATTCTCTTTCATTAACCATCACCCTTTCCAGTTCGCGAAAGTGGAACTTGATAGCTCACTTTCGCCTTCTCCTGGTCGGTTTCTTAGCCGTCTTCTCCCTCGATTTCTCTCTTTGGTCTTCTTTCAGCGTCTCCTTCGGCTCAGCCCTCCCACGCCGCTCGAATCCTCCCTCATAGTGCTGCGGTGGAAGTTTTTTTCTTCGCCCGAACTTATCCCAGGTCCTACGGTCAGCATTCCCACTTTCACGATACCACCAATAAGGCTCATACCACCAGGGCCAATCGTAAAAGTAGCCCCAGCGGTCATAACGCCAGTAGCAATCGGCGTAGAAACCCCAATAATACTCTGGCGGGGTATAATAGCCTCCACGGAAGCCTTCATCTGGCCGTCCTTCAGTTTTCAGGAGGGGATGTTTTATCACAGTATAGCAGCCTGAAAGGGAAAGACACAGGAATATGCTCAAAATACAAACTATGCCCTTTTTCATATTTCCTCCACCTGTCTGCCTCACAAATACTGGAGGACTAAGAGTCTCACCTCTCTATCAGGAGCGGTGGCTGCCTCCTTATTCACAAGCAGATCTCTGACGTCGAGCTCCACCGAAATTGTCGGAATGATCACCCACTCGAAACCTATATTGAGATAACCGTGTCCCGAGCCGTAGGGGTAGCCGTCAGGGTGGTCGTTGTCGTTCATGGCCAGGTCGTATTCGCCTAAGAGGGCGAAACGGTCCAGGATATTAGCGTCAAAGCCGAGAAATACGGTGGGATCGTCGTCCTGGTGTTTCCCCTCTGGAGTGTAGTTCACCCCTAGATGCCAGGTGGTGAGTTTCCCTGAGAAGAGAAAGCTTTTGGAGAAAACCGCATAGAACCCCTTTGCCTTCTGGGAATAGCGGTCCCACTCATCGTCCCAGGCACCGAAGCCCTGGGAATCGTAACCGATCGCCAAGCCGGGCCAGCTTAACCCCTCCGACAGAAGACGCAATTTCACTGAGACCTCCATACGGGGGTTCCCGTTAGCTTCGGTCTCCCCCAAGAGTTCCTCTGCACCGTACGAGAGACCTATCATGAACTGGTCTAATAGCCCGATGTGGACCGCGCCCTGCACCCCGCCGTTGGGGAAAGTGTGTATGTCGAAGTCGAACGAAGCCCGCGGAAGGGCAAAAGCGGTCGGGCAGCCAACTAAGGAGCGCCGTTCTGCCCTCTCCGAGACCAAATCCTGACCGAAGCTTGAAAAAGATGTCAGCAAAACGCAACCCATGATCAGACCGACAATTCTTCCTGTTCTTTTCATCATTGCCTCCGGGAATTGGGGTGTCAGATTTTTTTGAATTTAACAGTGCCGAATTGGAGAGTCAACAGCAAATCCCTTTCAGCTCATGGCCGATTCCCGAAGACTGATCTTCGTGTTATTCAGAGTGCAAGTCATGTGCCAAAAAATGAACATACCAGGGTCAGCTATAATTGACTGGACAACAGCGGGATACGTACCTGGTGCCTATCCAGCGCAATTCTCTCTAGGCATAAAACTTGTGCAACTGGGGATGAATGCACAATTCTTTATTATTATTGAATCGTCCGTTCAGAAAATAGAGACAGAGAACAGGGGTTGTTGGAAAGCTTTTCGCTGATTTTGGATTAGTTCAGACCACAAGCAGTAAATAAAAAAGGGCCGGGAGAGAGCCGAGCACTATTTTTCTGGCGGTGGCGTCGGATGCCCACATCTGACGCAGGCTGTTCCATGTGCCGTCGGGAATTTCTTCCCGACGGTTAGTGTCAGGAGGAAACTCCTGACACCACTGTGTAAGAGCACCGCCTGTCACTTCACCAACATCATCCTCCTTGTCTGGGTGAAATCCCCGGCAGTCAATTTGTAAAAATAAAGACCGGAGGACACCTCGGAAGCATCCCAGGTCACCGACTTGTAGCCGGCCTCCTCCACGTCATTCACCAGGGCGGCTACCTTCTCGCCGAGGAGGTTATAGACCTCCAGCCTGACCGCGGTGGCTTGCGGCAGCTGATACTCAATGACGGTGCTGGCGTTGAAAGGATTCGGGTAGTTCTGGGAAAGCTCGTAGCTGACTGGAACACGGATATCAGCAGCAACACTGCCCTTGTAAGAGATGTTCGGGATGTTGAGGTCTATCACCCCGGCGGCCACAGTAGTGTTATTGTTGATTTGATCGGCGATGTCCTTGGCGAG
>JBHIBM010000072.1:0-7882 GCA_046759085.1 Candidatus Zixiibacteriota bacterium | reverse complement strand
AAGCGGGACGGTAGCATTAGCCTCCCAGGTTAAAGATGAACTCGACATCAAGAAGATACAGCCCGAGAACAGAATTGCTATCAGCATTAGGTTCTTGCCCATGAGATTTTCCTCCCCTTGAACGTTGTTTACCTACAGTAAAGTTAACGCAATTTACCTATTTGTAAACCCTTTTCGATCAAATAATCGGGTCCTTCTTTGCGCCTAGACGATTTCTTCAGTTGTTGGCTCGTTGGGTATCCCGAAGTCCCACCTACTTACCTTTCTTCTGTACCCAACGAACGAGTGAACTCGAGAGAACAACTTATTTCCCTCGATCCAGAATTCTTGTATGGAATGATATGCAGTCGGGAAGAAATATAGGGTATTTACTCTTCCCAGATTTTACCCGGGTTCAGAATCCCTCTGGGATCGAAGGCCCTCTTCAGGCTCTTCATTAGCTCCAGCTCGGCAGGCCGTATCTGTTTTTTAAAAAACTTCCTCCTGGTGATGCCCACCCCGTGCTCTCCGGAAATCGTCCCCCGCAAAGCCAAAGTGATATCGAAAAGCTCCCCGACCGCTCTCTGGATTTTCCTTCTCTGAGCAGCAGTGTCTCTGTTGGTGAGGAAGTTGACGTGCAGATTGCCGTCTCCGGCGTGCCCGAAGGAGGCGATTTTTACACCATATTTCGCTGCTAAGACCCTTGTTTCTTCCACCAGCTCCGGCAGCTTGCTGGGCGGGACACAGACGTCCTCGTTGACCTTTATTAGAAACAGCTCCTCCAATGCCGGAGAGATCGAACGGCGTACCTCCCAGAGCTTCTCTCTGCTCTGAACATTACTGGTCTGACGGTAGGAGGAGGGGGAAGAGCGCCCACAGATTTTCTCAATTTCGCCAGTGTCTGACCTAACCTCTTTTGCGTTGCCATCCAGTTCGACTAAGACCGCAGAGTCACCCCTTTTGAAAAACGGGAAGTCGAATTTCTCCAGGATGCAATTCATGGTATCAACATCGATGTATTCCATAATAGTGGGGCTAAGTCCGGAGGTGTTTATCTCCGCGATCGTCTTAGCAGCCTGAAGGGGCTCATCAAAGGCGACCAGGATGGTGCTCACGGTCTTCGGTTTCCTGACCAGCCTCAGGGCGATTTTGGTGACGATCCCCAGGGTTCCCTCACTGCCGGCGATGATGGAGGTCAGATCGCAAAAATCTTCGTCATCGGATAGACAGCCTGTTCTGAGGGTCTCGCCTCTGCCGGTCACGAGTTCGATTCCTAACAGATAATCCTTGGTCACTCCGTATTTGCGGCTCTTGAGTCCTCCGGAGTTGTGAGCCAGATTGCCTCCGATGGTGGAGACATCCCGGCTGGAGGGCTCCGGTGGATAGGTCAAACCTTGCTTTTCAACTTCTAAGGCCAAGTCCTGAGTGATCACTCCCGGCTCTACGATTGCCAAATATCCATCTGGATTGACTTCGATAATGCGATTCATCTTCTCCATCGAGATGACTACGCCGCCGTGAACCGGCACCGCGCCTCCGGCGAAGCCGCTTCCGCCTCCCCGGCAAACAACCGGGAATCGGAGACCATAAGCCAATTTCACAATTCGGCAGACCTGCTCAACGGAGCTGGGCAGGACTACCAGTTCTGGGGGGTGGAAGATTTTCGTGGAGTCAGTGCCGTATTCTTCTACCTCCACATCGAGAGTGAGCAACTGTCCTGGTTTTAGAATGTTACGGAGTTGCGCTAAGATCTTTTTCTTTATTCTTGTTGGCATCATTTCAAAACTAACAGAGTTCACCCCCGCAGTTTCCCCAACGGTCTCAATTTCTGTTTCAATTTCTTGAAGGAGGAGTAATTTGTTGTCAAGAGGACCCTAAAATTAAGACGATGGCAGTGACCAGAACGATGTCGTCAATGCCACAACCTCGTGATAGGTCACAGGCTGGCTTAGCCAGTCCCTGTAAAAGCGGTCCGTAAGCTTTGGCATTTGCCATCCTCTGGACAATCTTGTAGGCAATATTGCCGGCGTCCAGGTCCGGGAAAATCAGAACATTGGCTTCCCCTTTCAGGGGCGAGTCTGGAGCCTTCCTTTCTGCTACCTCGGGAACGATGGCGGCATCCACCTGCAGTTCCCCGTCGATAAGCAGGTGGGGTGCTTTTTCCTTGGCGAGTTTGGTGGCTTCAATCATCTTATCCACCATAGGATGTGAAGCTGAGCTTTTGGTGGAGAAGGAGAGCATTGCAATTTTCGGCTCCTGCTTGAACAGGGTTTTGAAGGTTCTAGAGGAGGCGATGGCTATATCAACGAGTTGTGCCGGGGTTGGGTCAGGGATTACTCCAGCGTCGGCGAAGATGAAGCCTTTGCCCTTCACCCCCTGATATTCCGGAAGAATCATGGCAAAGGAGCTTGAGACAGAGGAGATTCCCTCCGCCAGACCGATAGTCTGCAGAGAGGCACGGACAACGTTTGCGGTGGTATTATAAGCGCCAGCCACCATCCCGTCGGCCTGCCCGAGGTGAACCATCATCCCGCCATAGTAGAGCGGTTTTTCCATGAATCTTCGGGCGCGCTCCAGAGTTGTTCCCTTCTTCTCCCGCACCCTGAAGAATTCCTGACTGTATTCTTCAAGTCTCGGAGACTTAGCTGGCTCTATGATTTGAGTTTCTCTGAGCTGGACCTGATTGTCTTCGGCAAGCTCTCTGATTCTTGTCCCCTGACCTAAGAGAGTCAACCTGCAGAGATTCTCTTCTATAATCTCCTTCGTTGCCAGAATAGTTCTCTCCTGGTCCCCCTCTGGGAGAACTATATGACCATTTACTGCTTTGGCGCGAAACTTGATTTTATCCGCCACATCCACCTTCTACCTCGCAGTTGATGAACGTGAAGAGTGATATCTGTGGAATTTCATTTCCTCTTGTTCCAGATCAGATACGCTTTGATGAATTCGTCCAGTTCCCCGTCGATTACTGCCTTGGCGTTGGAGGTCTCATGTCCAGTGCGGTGGTCTTTCGCCAGGGTGTACGGGTGAAAAACGTAGGAGCGGATCTGGCTCCCCCATTCGATCTTCTTCTTGGAGTCCTCCAGCTTGGCTTGCTTTTCGGCCTCAAGCTCTTTGTAGTGTTGATAGAGCTTCGACTTCAAGATCTTCAGGGCGTATTCCCTGTTTTTATGTTGCGATCTCTCGCTTTGACAGGTGGCGACGATTCCGGTCGGCAGGTGAACCATCCTCACCGCCGAGGAGGTTTTGTTGACGTGCTGACCTCCGGCACCGGAGGCTCTGAAAGTGTCTATTCTCAAATCATCGTCCTTTATCTCGACGGTGAGGTTGTCTTCCACCTCGGGGATGACGAAGACGGAGGCGAAGGAGGTGTGCCTTCTCTGGTTGAAATCGAAAGGGGATATTCTCACCAGGCGATGCACCCCCACCTCCGATTTCAGATAGCCGTAAGCGTGGTCTCCCTTGATTTCGACGGTGGCATTCTTGATGCCGGCCTCCTCGCCCGGCAGGGTGTCCATCACCTCGGCAGCGTAGCCTCTATTTTCAGCCCAGCGCAGATACATTCTCAAGAGCATCTGGGCCCAGTCCTGGCTTTCGGTACCTCCGGCGCCAGAGTGGATCGTGAGGAGGGCATCTTTCACGTCATCCTCCCCGGAGAGGGTGGCCTCCAGCTCGAAGGCCGTCAAGCTCTCCTCCAAAGAGGCTACCTTCTCTGCAACCTCTCTCTGGCTTTCTGGATCATCCTCCTCGGTGGCCAACTCCTCTAAGACCGCGAGATCTTCTATCTCCCCTTTGAGATTTCGCCAGTGCTGGATGATTCTGTTGTGAGAGTTAATCTCTCTTAAGACCGATTGGGCAGAGAGCTGGTCGTTCCAGAAATCGGGAGCCTGGGTCTTTTTCTGTAAATTTCCAATTCGCGCTATCTTCGCCTCGAGGTCAAAGATAGCTCCCGAGTTTCTCAACTCTTTTAGTAAGGTCTTCTATGGTGACGTTTTCTTTTTCCATAACTGGACTATGCCTTTCTGTCGAAGGCGGATCCCACTCTTTCGGACACCACCTTCAAGAATTTTCTCTTGCCGACTTTTATGAGTCTTTCCTTTGAGATATCCAACTCCGAGTCTACAGAGTCAATTCTTTCGCCATCGACATAGACCCCCCCTTGAGCGATGAGACGTCGAGCCTCGCCATTGGAGCTGCAGAGCCCCGAGCCGGTCAGGACTTTCACGATCCACAGGGAGTCCCGCTCGCTTTGGATCTTGAAAAGCGGGATCTCATCGGGCAGCTCCTTTCTCCCGAAGACTTTTTCGAACTCCATTGCAGCCTGCTCGGCGGCCTCTCTTCCACAATATATGGTGACAATCTTATGCGCCAGAGCTTTCTTATGTTCCATCGGATTTACTTCCCCCTCCTGAAGGTCCCTTTTGATTCTCTCCAACTGGGACTGAGGAAGGTCGGTTAAGAGCAGAAAATAGTCGTAGATGGCCTCATCGGGGATGGACATGGTTTTGCCGTAGATCTCTTTTGGGGCTTCGTTTATGCCGATGTAATTGCCGGTGCTTTTCGACATCTTTTCAGTTCCGTCGGTCCCCACCAGAAGTGGCATGGTGATTATCACCTGCGGTTCCTGACCGTAATCCCGCTGCAGCTCCCTGCCGACTAAAAGATTGAATTTCTGGTCGGTGCCTCCCAACTCAACGTCAGCTTCGAGCGCCACGGAGTCGTAACCCTGAGCCAGAGGATAGAGGAACTCCAGCATACTTATCGGCTTCCCACCCCGATAGCGTTTGAGGAAATCGTCCCTCTCCAGGATTCGAGCCACGGTGCAGTGGGCACACAGGCGCAGGACATCTTCGAAGGTCATCCGTTTGAGCCAGCGGCTGTTGAAATCGATCGTGGTCTTATCCGGATCTAGAATCTTGAAGACCTGCTTTTTGTAGGTCTCCGCATTCTGCTGGACCTCCTCCGGCGTCATCCGCTTGCGCTGGGTCTCTCTTCCAGAGGGGTCGCCAATCAGGCCGGTGAAATCGCCGATGAGGAAGATGACCTCGTGCCCGAGGTCCTGAAACTGCCTGAGCTTACGAAGGGTGACGGTGTGGCCCAGGTGAATATCCGGTGCAGTGGGATCAAACCCTTCCTTCACCTTGAGCGGTCTCCCAGTTTCGATAGATTTGGCCAGCTTCGATTTCAGTTCCTCCTCGGAGATCACCTCCGCGGTGCCACGTTTGATAATCTCGAACTGGTGCTCGACCTGGGTGCTTATCTTTCTGGAAGCTATCTCAGTCATCAGTCACCTTTTTGGCCTCAAGAGCACTAATAAACAAAAATCCCGTTCCAAGTCAAGACTTCCCTGTTCACGAGATCTTTTCTGTTGACTGGACTTAAGACTGTTGCTATCATCTTTTCAAGCTATGCGCATTCCTCTGATCGACAGAAGCTATCGCAGCCTTAAAAGGTACCGGGAGATTGTGGGGGTGTTAGTCAAATACGGTTTCGGAGAGCTCTTGGACCGGATGAATATTACTCGTTACTTGCGGCTTGGGCGCAGGAGGCTTATCCGCTCGGTGGAGATCGCGGAGAAATACAGTTTCTATCAGAGAATACGAATGGCCTTAGAGGAGCTGGGACCGACCTTCGTTAAGATGGGACAAGTGATGTCCACCCGTCCCTTTCTGATCCCGATTGATTTGGTGATTGAACTTACCAAACTCCAAGACCGGGTGCCGCCGATGGATTTTGAGATCGCAAAGGAGGTTGTGGAGTCGGAGCTGCAATCCGATTTGCCTGAGATCTTCTCGGAGTTCGATACCCAAACGTTGGCTTCCGCCTCCCTCTCGCAGGTTCACCGGGCGGTTCTGCTGGACGGTACCGAGGTCGCAGTGAAAGTGCAAAGACCGGGGATAAAGAGGACCATCGATGCGGACATGGAGATCCTCAGAGATTTGGCCTCCCTCACGGAGAGGTATATTCCCGAGAGCAAGCAATACGATCCCTCCGGCTTGGTTTCGGAGTTGGCCAGAAGCACTCGCCGAGAGATCGATTTCGTCAACGAGGGCAGAAACATCGACATTTTCAGGTCGAATTTCGAGGGGCACGATTATCTATTCGTCCCCAGGGTTTTCTGGGAATGCACCAGCTCGCGGGTTCTGACAATGGAGTTCATACATGGGGTGAAAATCTCGGAGCGGGAGGAGCTTTCGAAGTTGGATCTGGACGGGAAGATCATTTCCAGAAACTTAGGCAAGATAATGTTCAAGCAGGTTTTCGAGGATGGCTTTTTCCACGCCGACCCTCACCCCGGTAACCTCTTCGTCCTCGATGGGAACGTCGTTGCCCCGGTCGACTACGGAATGGTGGGGAAGCTTTCAGATACCGCCATGGATGATGTCTCCGCCACTCTGGTGGCGGCGGTGGGGCGGGATCCGCAAGCTCTGATTCGAGTGCTGCAGAACGCCGGAGTCATCGGCGACGAGGTGGACCTGAAGCTTTTCGAGCAGGATTTGACCGAGTATCTCTATCGCTACCATAAAGTCCCTCTGGCTCAGATTAACATGAAGGAGCTCACGGAGGAGTTCTTCGAGGTGATGCACCGCTATGACATCAAGGTACAATCCCAGTTCATGCTTTTGACCAAGGCCCTGGTGACTTTCGAGGAGGTTACCAGGGCCTTAGATCCGGATTACGATGCCGTGAGCGAGGCGGCTCCATATGTGCGGAAGTTGGCGGTGAGGAAATATCGTCCCAGCGCCCTGCTGAAGGATGCACGTTCGATCTTAGGAGAGCTGCGTGATTTTGCCACTCTTTTTCCATATGAGCTGAGGCGCATACTGATGAAGTTAAGGGGCGGGGAGCTGAGATTTGATCTCCAACATCTGGGTCTGGACCGGCTTATCACAGAAATGGACAAATCCTCGAATCGTCTCTCGATGGCGATGATCATTGCTGCTCTGATTGTTGGCTCCTCGCTCATAATGCGATTGGACGTCGGCTATGAAGTATTCGGCTTTCCGCTGCTCGGTATTATTGGATTTCTTTTTGCCGGAATTCTGGGGGCTTGGCTGGTGATAGGAATCCTACGCTCGGGGCGCTTTTGATTGCTGCCCTGTGGATAGTGAATAGTGAATAGTAAATAGTGAATGGTAAATCGTAAATGGCGAACAGTGAACATCAACCACTCACCACTAACCACTCACCACTAACGATGTGCCCTTCACTGTTGCATTCTCCTCTCCGACTTATATATTAAACACTTGGAGGCTATCCGGAGAGATGTCCGAGTTGGTCGAAGGAGCGTGCCTGGAGAGCACGTAGGGGCGGTTACGCCCCTCCTGGGTTCGAATCCCAGTCTCTCCGCTTTCTTTTTTCTGCATCAGCTAAGAAAAAGCTTGACAACAGATTAAGGGGGGTTACATTAGAGTCGATAATGGCTTGTGACCACATTGTGACCACAAGGAGACGGTTTTGCCATGGGCTCTATTTACAAAAGAGGTAAGGTCTGGTATCTGGACGTCCGCGCCACCGGTCGCCGGATCCGCAGAAGAGTGGGACCATCGAAGAAAGTGGCCGAGTTGGCTCTGAAGGATGCGGAGGTAAAAGTCGCCAGAGACGAATTCGGCTTTGCCGAAAATGACGTCTCCATCGAGAAGTTCCTGGACGAATTTCGAAGGTACTCTGAGGCTAATCACTCTCCAAACACGTTCAAGCGCTACTGTGCTGTAATTGACCACTTCAATAGGTTTCTGCAAGCACGACCTGAGATTGTGTCCCTCTCACAGATCAAGCCCAAGGAGATTGACCAATACAAGGTGTTTCGCAAGGGGGAATGGGTCAATCCGAATGGTGACCCTGTCATATCCGATGAAGACATCAAGGAGCATACCCGCAAGGGAGCCAGGGCGCATACCAT
>JBHIBM010000071.1:0-7971 GCA_046759085.1 Candidatus Zixiibacteriota bacterium | reverse complement strand
TGGAGTCATTTTCGAGGTGCCAGTATGAGGAGAAGGGTGACTTCGTCAACCAGCCCTATGAAGTGGAGATAAAAGAGCAGACCGGGCAGACTGAAATCCATCTCCGGCGAGACGGACGTATCTGGGTGGGAAGTGACTGGATACCTCTCACCGTGGAGAAGATTCTGTCTGTCCCCAGAGAGGGCGCAGAATTTGAAATCCTTTACCGCCTCTGGAATCGGCACAATCAGAAGACAGAGGTCTTTTTCGGGGTGGAGTTCAACCTCTCCGCGCTGGAAGGGGGCTTTGACAACTGCAGATCTTTTGTCAAGGGAGAACATCCAAAAGAGACAGAATTGAATTCCACGCTGAACGTGTCCAACGCGACAGCTTTCGGGATCCGGGACAGCGCTACGCATCTGGAGATAGTGATACAGTCCAGAACGCCCGCCACATTGTGGTCTTTCCCGATTGAGACCGTTTCGGTATCGGAGTCAGGTTTGGAAAAGAACTACCAGAGCTCGGTGATATTCCCGAACTGGCACTTGGAGCTTCCTCCTGGTGAGCCGGTGGAGGTGAGATTGGTGAAAAGAATCTCGGAGCTTTAATCGGGGATGAACCTTTTTAACTTCTCGGAGAGGCGCTCGACGTGGGTTCCCGCCCAGAAGATCTTGTCGCAACTTTCGCAGTGTAGGAATCTCTCCTGAGTTTTGAAGACATACGGGGGGGTTCTCTGCTTGCACTCTTCTTTGGGGATGTCGATCAGCTCGGTGTTGCAATCCAGACAGCGGGTGAAGCTCTTATTCTTCTGGGGTTTCAGCTCCAACTCGCGAAAGACCTGCTGCAGTTGTTCCACGGGATCGTAGAATCTTATCAGGATAATTTTCTCCGAGGACTTGAGAGTTTTGAGTTTCGAATCCCTGCTCAGGATGATCCTGGTGTCGCTCAAGGCGATCCGGAGAAGCTCGCTATCCTCGATTTCAGATTTGAAGAGGGTGTCGTAACCCAAGACCCGAAGGTATTTAGCGAGCTTGCCCAGGTTGTCGTCGCAGATGAACTTCATCTTTTTGAAATTACCTTTGATGGTTTCATTTGTCAATGGAATCCGTTTGCGGAAGTGAACGGCAAAAAAAACGTAAGGCAATCGGTAAGTCGTTAACGCGACGGCTCCGCATCCGCCCCGAAGTTCGTCATTGTCCATTATTGCGTATTTAGTCCACTTTCGGAATGTCCCAAATCTCAAGGAAAGATCTCAGAGATGGCTTCGTCAAAAATCTTGACAAGCTGTGATGGTGGAAGCAATATTTCAACAGGCCGGTGCATCCTTGGGGATTCTCGGCACCTTTTGGCCCTGGGCGGGAGAGGAGATTGTCGTCCGAGTCTGCACTTCTGATCTCATGGAATAGCAGCGACTCTCATGAAATTGACCAGCTATTATAGATTATACTATTTCATTGAGCGCTACCGGTTGAAATATCGGGCGCTACAATTGGCGAAGCTATTAGGATTCAGGTATTTGGTGGTGCGGGTGGACACCAATTTCCTTTGTAATTTGAGATGTCCCAGCTGCCATTTCAGCGCTGACAGGATCTCTTCCATGAGACAACCGGCGATGCCGCCGGAGCTGTTTAAGAAAATCGCTCGAGATGTTTTTCCCAGAACCCGGATCCTGATTCTTTCCTGTGGGGCAGAACCTCTGATGACCAGAAACTTCGACCAGTTCTTAGACACCTCCGGTGCTTATAATCTCCCGTTTCTCGGCTTCGTAACGAACGGGATGCTATTGAACGAAAAACATGTGGAGGCCTCGATTCGTAATCGTGTGTCGGAGATCATCTTCTCTCTGGACGGTGCCACTAAAGAGACCTATGAAAAGCACAAAACTGGAGGCAACTTCGAGCAAGTGCTGAGCAACATCGAGATGCTCAGAAGCTATCGAGCAAGAGCAAAAGCAAAACATCCGGCGATACGTTTCAATTACGTTCTAACCCGCGGCAACATCACCGAGATATGCGATTTTCTCAAGCTTGCCAAATCACTCGGCGGTTCGACGGTGAGGTTTCGGCACCTCACCGATTGGGGAGCAGCCATGGACTTTTCGAAAGAAACGCTATCCGCCTCCCCGGAACTCTATAACCGGTATCACGATGAGGCGAAACAATCGGCCACCCAACTGGGGATTGAGGCGTTACTGCCAGCACCTTTTGACCTGTCCAGCCATGAGGGCGAAAAACGAGTCTCAGGCAATGACAAGAAGTCTGCAGAACATATCTGCATCCAACCCTGGGCTTTCCTATATGTTGAGCCCCAGGGGCTCTGCCGTCCCTGTTTTTTTGTGCCTCCCCAGGGCGATCTTTCCAAAATGACTTTCTCCGAATATCAGTCCCTGCCGGAGATGAAAGAGCGGAAGCAGAGGCTACTGCATGATGTCGAGAACAGTTGCCTCCTCAAAGACTGCAGGATGAAGATCACGTCCTCCGTGAACGATGATTCCAATTTCCTTCTCTCTGATGCGGACTGAAGCCGCCGAACTTCACTGTTAGCCAGCGTCACGTGGGGCATCTGACGCCGCCGCAAAAGGATTCCGAAGGCCTATGCCTTCATCTCTGCCTGATATGAGATTGTCGCGGAAACCCTCAGGTCTGAAGAAGACAATTCTTGGGGTATCGAACAAGGTGTCCGATACCGACAGGAGGGATTTGAAGAGGGTGTCGTAACCTAATACCCGGAGATACGTGGCGAGCTTGCCCAGGTTGTCGTCGCAGATGAACCTCATGCTTTCAAATTACAGCACCCGATTGGATTTGTCAATCCAGCCTGTCTGTTGCAGAAAACGGGAAACAGCAGGCAGGGGACAGGGAATATCTCTGACCCGCGGACTACGAAGCCCTAACTGTGAACCGAACCGCTCGAGGCAAATAGGAAATAGCATATAGGGACCAGGGACCGTAGCGGAAACGCATTCACCGCAGATTGAGCAGATCAGACCGATTTCTTATTTGCTTTATCCGTTTCACCCGCTGTGAATAGCCTCGGTTTCATCTGATGTCAGTGAACTTCACCTCTCTGGGTTACAGGCCTACCAGATATAATGCCCCCCCGATTAGGAGCCCGTAGACCAGCTTGAATAGCTTTATCTTGACTGTATCCCTCACGCTGTATGAGAGAAGCGGTAACATCCCGTGCCCATCCTGAACGATGGAGCTGCTGAGAAGCACCGAGAAGGGGATGAGACCCTGAGTGAACATCATCACGAAGACCAAATGAGGTCCCGATTCCGGAATCACCGCCACCAGAGCTGAGAGGATCAACACCCAGACCATGTGAGCATCGACGAACGATTCTAAATCCCAGTAGTGCAAAGCTAGGTGCACCACCAGGAGAGCAAATAGAGTCCAGAGGAAAACCCGCCACAGATGCTCCTTTATGATGTGCCTCCAGATATGTTCGCGGAGATAGTGGTCAGAAACTGTGGCGGTGGCGGCGCCGATAATCACAAGTATAGTCACCAGACCCACTCTCTCAAAATCCCAGGAGGGGGGACCGAAAAGTCCAAGGATAACCAGAAGAACAAGGATGATCACTGAGGAAAAAAGCACGAACCGAAACCCAAAGCGAGAGAAAATCTTCCTCCAGGCTTGAGGGCTGAAGAGCTGAGCCTCTATGTGACTTTCGTGAACCAGCTCAACTTCGCACTCCTCCGAGGCTTTCACCTTCAAAAGAGGAGCCATCTTGTCGGTCAAGTGTGCCAGGACTATCCCCAGAACGAAAAGCAACAGGAAAAGAAGCAGCGCGGTCTTGGGAAAGAGAGCCAACATCACGAAAGCCTCATCTCCGGAGGTGGCAATCATCCCCCCGACGATGGCGCCGAAGCCGATAAGCCCGTGGACGTAGAAAGAGACGTTCATGAAAGCCCCCAGACAACCCGGCGTCGCCCCTAAAAAGGAGGCCGTGGTGTACTGGCGCCACCTGCCGCCTCGAATAATGGTGGCCATCTTGCCCTTTGTTAAGACGTTGAAGTAGTCGGTAATGAGCATCATTCCGAAGACGAAGATGCTGATGACTACCGAGTGCTTCAGAATCTGAACTAGCTCTGACACAAAGACCTTGCCGTCATTTACGCTAGTTCCTCACCGCTTCTTCCAACGACTGTCAAGACAAAAAAAGGCAAAACGTTTACAATGCGTTTTCGTGGCCATTTCTTGAGGCGATGGCTCAACGTGATTTGGCCTGCAATTCGACTTCGAGTTGGCTTTCCATCAAATTCCAGATGCGGGCAAAAATCCGGAGACATTTTTCCTCCTGATAAAGAACGGCAACGCCTCTGGGAAACGAGACGGGCGAGGTTAGGATCATACGGTATTTCGCCTGGGATGGGAATGGCCTCTTCGTCGAAATGCTCCTTTACCTTGAGGTCACAGAGGTCGGCACGATTTACTATAACCCCACCGGCAATGCCCAGTTCCCTCAAAAGTCCCGGCGCCAGTGCGACTTCGTTCTGACCGTGGGCTCGGCTCCAAAAAAGTATGGTCGCTCCCCTCCACCGCTCTGCTGAATCATCTCCCCCGGGCGATCGAAACCGCTCCCCAGACATAATGAAAAGCAGGACCAGAAACAAGGGAAATACTCCAGCACCGACCAGAACAACCGACCGATAGCGTGGCCTCTGCTTGAGTATTTCAACAGCAAATGGGCCTGAAGGCCCACCACGCCAACCCCTCGGTGAAAGTGACCGGGACTGGCCTAACAGATTTATAGAATAAAGGGATACACTCTAATGAAAACTGGGGAGCCATATCCCGCCCCTGCCCTGAAGGCGAGCCGAAAGCAAAAACCTTGACTTTTCAGGTCGGGGTGAATATACTCTCGTCAATGAACCATTATTCTTTTCCGGGACACTGTCGGAGGCATTAAACTGAATAGACCCAGGATTCCGCAACAGGTAATAAGTCTATCCATTCTTTTCGTAATAGCCATCGCGGCCCTCATCGTGGCCCGCATACTGTTTGTTCCCCATTCATTCGGGAAGTATGGGCACTACCGCGCCGATGTCGTTGAGGAGATTATCTCTCAGGAGATCAGCTATGCCGGTTATCAGGCTTGTGTTGACTGCCACGATGATGTTCATGAACTCAAGGCAAAATCTAATCACCGGGGGGTATCGTGTGAGGCCTGCCATGGCCCGGCAGCGGAGCATATAGAGGCCCCCGACGAGTTTACTCCCAGGACCCCAAGGGAACGTGGATACTGTCCCCTCTGTCATGGTTACAATCCCTCCCGGCCCACCGGCTTCCCACAGATTATTGTCGACCTTCATAATCCCGGCAAAGCCTGTATGTCGTGTCACAACCCTCACAACCCTCTGCTGCCGCACGCTCCGGAGGAGTGCAGCGCCTGCCACCGCGAGATCGCAAGCCAAAAGATGGTCTCACATCACACCTCCTTGGCATGCACAAGGTGTCATACCGTTCCCGAGGAGCATTTGGTTCACCCCAGATTTGCTCTGGCGGAAAAGCCTGCGAGAAGGGAATTCTGCGGGCAGTGTCACGGCCAAGAGGCTCCCAGCCCCAGAGAGATTCCGCGTATCGACCTCCACACCCATGGAGAACGTTATCTCTGTTGGGATTGCCACTATCCGCATCACCCGGAGGCGAGTAGATGAGACAAAAATCTTCACCGCTGGGTCGTAGAGAGTTCATAAAGGTCTGCTCAAAAGCGCGTCCCGCGACGGGCTTATTCTTGTTCACTTTCAGAGCTGAGAAGCTTCTCTTCGGTCAGGAGAATGACAGGTATGATCCAACACAACATGATTATGGAATGGGGATAGACATTCATAAATGTATAGGCTGCGGGAGATGCGCGGAGGCTTGCAAGAAAGAGAACAACGTTCCCGCCGAACCGGTTTACTTCCGCACCTGGATTGAAAGATATATTATTCCCACGCAGGGAGAGCCGTATGTGGATAGCCCCAATGGAGGCATCGAAGGCTTTCCTGAATTCAAGGGGGATATAGACATATTGAGATCCTTCTTTGTTCCCAAATTATGTAATCACTGCGCCAATCCACCCTGTGTGCAGGTATGCCCGGTTGGCGCCACCTTTGTGAGCCGGGACGGAGTCGTGCTGATCGACGAGAAGTACTGCGTCGGCTGCCGTTATTGTATTCAGGCCTGCCCTTATGGGGCCCGTTTTCTTCACCCCGAAAAGAGGGTCGCGGACAAATGCAGCTTTTGCTATCACCGCATCGTCAGGGGTTTGCTCCCCGCCTGCGTTGAGGTCTGCCCCACCCGGGCCCGGGTTTTCGGGGAAGTTGGTTTACGAAGCAGCCCTCTGAGACGTTTTCTCCGCTTCAACGATATCACCGTCCTCAAACCCTCACTGAACACCAAACCGAAAGTCTATTATGCCGGTGCGGATGGGGAGGTGAGGTAATCTATGGACGTGCTTATGACCAACCTAACCTCTGCGCTTCAGAATATCTCCGGGTACATATATCCGAACGAATTCGAGCTCCACTGGGGAATCTTGATTGTGCTTTATCCCTATCTGACCGGCCTGGTGGCCGGCGCTTTCATTCTAGCTTCGCTCGAAAGAGTCTTCAATGTGAAAGTGCTGCAACCTGTTTACAGACTGTCTCTTTTGACGGCGTTGGCTTTTCTGCTTGTGGCCCCGCTGCCGCTTCTGGCGCATCTCGGTCGTCCGGAACGTTCCTTTGAGATGTTCTTAACTCCCCACACCAAGTCTGCGATGGCGATGTTCGGGTTCGTTTACGTCTGGTATCTGATGGTGGTTTTGCTCTTGGAAATCTGGCTTGATTACCGCAAGGACATAGTAGTATGGTCTCGGGAAAAAAGGGGGCTGATGAAGTATGTCTATAAGATCCTCACTCTGGGCGCCACCGATCTCTCGAAAAAGTCCATACTTTTCGACGACAAGATAGGCAGGATAATCACAATTATCGGTATCCCCTCGGCATTTCTTCTGCACGGTTACGTCGGTTTTATTTTCGGATCGGTCAAGGCCAACCCCTGGTGGAGCAGTGTGTTGATGCCAATTGTTTTTCTTTTTTCGGCCATGGTCTCAGGCATAGCCTTGATTCTTCTGATTTACGTGGTCACCACCATGTTTCGCTTCAAAGAGATAAATATGGCCTGCCTCAACAAGCTGGCGGAGTTTCTGCTCTACGCCATGATCGTCGATTTCTCGCTGGAGCTTCTGGACTTCATTCAGCGGCTTTATGAATCCGAGGAATCAATCCACATTCTATCGGAGATGATATCCAGCAGGCTGTTCATCAGCTTGATCGTCTCGCAGATTATCCTGGGAAGCCTGGCGCCTATGATTTCGATAGTCTGGGCAAGATTCGGCAAGGTCCCGGATGAGATGCGGAGGATGATCTATTTTATCGCTGCAATTTTGGTGCAGGTAGGTATTTTCAGTACCCGTTGGAATGTGGTCGTTGGCGGCCAACTGTTCTCAAAAAGTCTCCGCGGTCTGACTGTTTACAAAATTGAATTATTAGGAATCGAAGGTCTATTGATGTCGGGTTTTTTATTGCTATTGCCGCTTATAATCCTCTACGTTTTCTCCAAAGTGCTGCCGCCCTGGCCGGAGGCGGAAGTAAAACTACCAGCCTCCTAGAATAGAAGCGGGTTTCTCCCTTATTACTTCAGGAATATCGCTTTCCGCGTCTGCTTGATATCTGCGTTCCGGAGGGAAATGAGATACACGCCGGAAGCCAGTTGCTCCCCAGCCTCATTGGTACCATCCCAGATGACTCTATTCATGCCCGAGATGGCAGGCTTGTCAAATAATTCCTTAACCAGGCTGCTCTCAAGATCGTAGACCTTCAAACAAACTTCGATTGGAAAGCCACTACCGACAGAGAAGCGAATGGTGGTAGAACTGTTAAGAGGATTCGGGTTCCCAGTGCTATCGGGAGTTTCCTCCCGACAGAAACCGTCAGGTGGTAACACCTGACGGCACTGAAAT
>JBHIBM010000070.1:0-7972 GCA_046759085.1 Candidatus Zixiibacteriota bacterium | reverse complement strand
CTGTCAAATCAAACCTGCTGATTATCTCGTTTTCCGGAATCAGAGCGTGATAGGCGGGATAGTCTTGCAGAACCGGGTGTTCAGAGCTGTAATGGTAATCCTTATATGTATACATAGGGGTGAGAGTTGTCTTGCTCTTGAATCCGTGCGATCTCGTTACGGAAAATGAATAGATCTCTTTATCATAGTCATAGTTGAAAAACTCTCTACCCTGGTAGAAAAGCCTCTTCTCTCCCTTACTGGAAATAAATGTCGAAGACCACGCCCACTTCGTCTTGCGGGAGTAAAGAGGACGCCCAAAGGATAGCTCGAAGTAACGGAGGTAATCATCCTTCTGATACATCAACACCAGACTGTGTCTGCTCATAAACAGCCTGGGGTCGTAAAAGCTTATGCCGCCGCCTTCGTTGTCGGTTCCTGTGAATATCTCTCCCTGGATGAGCTTTCCCCATCCAAGAAGATTGCCCTCCCCAAGCTGGAAACCGATAGTATATTCACCACCTCCACCGGTAGAGATTATAGCAACTTCGGTTGACCACTGATCCTGAGTGACAACTTTCACCTCCACGCCGCTGGAATCGCTATTCAATGTCGGAACCACGTAAACATCCCCAATGAAGTCGTAACTCCGCAGATTTCGAGCACTCTCCTCCGCCAACTCCAAGTTGAAGTCCCCCCCCTCTCTGAATAGAAGCTCCTTTCTGATCAAACGCTCATTTGTAAGCAGGTGCAGTTTGTTGGCCCAGCTGTAAGGAAACTCATCTCCCTTCTCCGTCACCGGATCGAATACTGGATGTCTTTCAATTATGATCTTCTCTATAGGCAAGCCCTCATAACGACCTGCATCCAGCTCCTGCTGTGCCCATGTCGTAGTGCAGGGAGGTGGGCATAAAAAAAGCAGGCACCAGAAACATATACCGACGCCCTTCATCGTCCTTTCTGCAATCAAGTTTGGTCTTCTCGGATTTTCCCGGGATCGATTTTACCCTCGGCGTACATATTTATCACCTCCGGCAGAATCTGATGCTCGACTTTCAAGACTCTGGCGGCAAGGCTCTCCGGGGTGTCGTCAGCTAAGATCGGCACTTTCCTCCGCAGGAGTACGGAACCGTGGTCGTATATCTCGTCAACCACGTGGACAGTGGCACACGTTTCCCTCAATCCTGCAGCTAACACCGCCTCATGCACCTTCAGGCCATACATCCCCTTGCCTCCGAATTCGGGGAGCGGCCCCGGATGGATGTTTATGATACGACCGGCGTATTTTCGGATGATCACCGGGCTCACCAACTTCATATATCCGGCGAGAACCACGAGGTCAATCTCCCTCTCCTCGAAAACCTTGAGTAGCTCTTCATCCAGGCTCTCCTGGGAGCCGAACTTTTTGGCGCTCATATGGAGTGCGGTTATGTTATGCAGGCGGGCTCTCTCTAACGCATAAGCCTTGCTGTTGTTGGATATGACCACTTCAATTTGGGCGTTGATTTTCCCAGCCTCCACGCGGTCGATAATCGACTGTAGATTGGTGCCACCCCCCGAAACCAAGACTGCGATTTTTAGCTTCTTTTCCATCAGTCAGGATGGGAATATGAAACAAACACGTAATCGGAGCCTAATCACTGTTCACTGTTTACCACTCACTACTCACCACTCACCAAATATTCCACGGCCTTCCGGTTCAGAACCGGCAAAGCCCCAGGGAGACCCAGGCAAACCGGACAGGTTTGAGTGTCCGGAGCTCTTCCGTAAGTCGTAGCACATCCGCAGAAAATCTTCGATTCCGTCGAGAGTTGAGCGTGAACCTCTAAGCCGATGATGCTTTCGTATTCCATCCGGAAAGGGATTGGGATTTTCTACAAAAGAGCTATAGATTTCCCTGGCGCTAACCTTTTGGTTTCCACAAAGTCAGACTCTCACCGCCGTACCGGAGGCAGCCACCATCAACATTCCCTCCCGTACTACCTCGTAATCAATATCCACACCCACAATGGCATTTGCTCCCAGGGCCGCCGCCTTTTCCCACATCTCTTCAATGGCGATATCTCTGGCTTTGTTCAGCTCCGTCTCGTAAGCTCCGGAACGTCCACCGACGATGTCGGTAATGGAGGCGAAGATATCCCTGATGATGTTGGCTCCTAAGATAGCCTCGCCGTTGACAATCCCCAGATACTCTTTGATCTCTTTGCCCTGAATCGTAGGAGTAGTGGTAATAAGCATACTGATCTCTCTCGAAGATCTTTTGATTTAAGGTAAATGTCCAGGCGGAATTTAGCAAGTCGGAAGCGAAAGTCAAGAAAGTCGCTTGTTCAAGCCGGATTGCGACAACCGAACCTCTTGCAGATAGAACCCGACAGATGTATTTTTTGAAAGCATGACAAAGAAACCCAAAATCATCGTCCACGGCGGCGCCTGGGATATCCCCGGGGAGGTTCATAAGGCACATCTCAAAGGCTGCCGAAAGGCTGCTGAACTCGGATATGAAATCCTCTCCTCCGGCGGTTCGGCTTTGGATGCGGTCGAAGCCGCCGTCAGAGCTCTGGAGGGTGACCCCACCTTCGATGCCGGCAGAGGCTCGTTCTTGAACCTGGAGGCAGAAGTAGAGATGGACGCCATCATCATGGACGGGAGAGACCTTGAGTCTGGTGCCGTGGCTGGAGTGGGAAATGTAAGGAACCCGGTCTCGTTAGCTCGATTGGTGATGGAGAAGACCGACCATCTTCTACTGATCGGGGAGGGAGCTAAGGCTTTTGCGCCGAGATGCGGGGTGAGGCTGTGTCCAACTGAGGAGCTTTTAGTGGGAAGGGAATTGAGACGTTATCGAGCCTTAAAGAGGAAGAAGGATTTCAAGCCCCGTACCATTTTTGAGCCGAAGAGAAGCGGGACCGTTGGCGCCGTCGCCATTGACAAAGAAGGCAACCTCGCCTCTGCCACCTCCACCGGTGGGGTTCCCAAAAAGCTTCCGGGACGAGTTGCTGATACTCCGATCATCGGTTGTGGAGCTTATGCGGACAATTCCTCCGGTGCCGTCTCCTCCACCGGTTGGGGGGAATCGATTATGAAGGTGCTTCTGGCGAAGACGGTCTGCGATTTTATGGCGGAGGGCTTCACCGCTCTGGTGGCTTGCCGAAAGGGGATTCAGCTATTAGGTAGGAAAGTCGGAGGCTTGGGAGGAGCTATCGCTATCGATAGAAGAGGCAATCTCGGTTTTAGTTACAACACCCCACACATGGCCTATGCTTTTGCTGACGGAAGAGGGAAGACAGTCTCGAGAATATAGGATCGCATTCCTCCTATCGCAGTGCAGCGGATTCACGCCCGCATATGCTTGGCCTGTTGTTTCGACGCTCTTGGGTGCCGTCAGGTGTTTCCACCTGACGGTTTCTGTCGGGAGGAAACTCCCGACAGCACTGTCAATTGTCTTTGGCCACTGTACGACGATGCTTTGTTCCCCGCCAATGCCTCTGAAATCCTAGGGAGGAGTTATCCTCAATAGAAATATGCCGAAGGTGGGATTTGAACCCACACGGGCAAAAGCCCACTGCGCCCTGAACACAGCGTGTCTACCAGTTCCACCACTTCGGCTCTTTCTCTAAATATAGAAATTTAGGCCAACTTGCGCAAGATTATTTTGGAAATTGAGGTACCTCAAACTCATCCACCATTTTTCCAAGAGGGCAGGGAGGGGCGGCCCTACCTACTGTCTACTGTCTACTATAAAGTCTCCAGGTTGAGACAACCTAGGCTACGCATTTCCTTTCCCAATCAGCGTCATCATGATCGCTTTTTGGACGTGGAGACGGTTTTCGGCCTGGTCGAAGACCACCGAATGAGGTCCGTCCATCACCTCATCGGTTATCTCCTCTCCGCGGTTGGCAGGAAGGCAGTGCATAACGATACAATCCGACGCAGCCTTTGACAGCAATTGGTGGTTTACCCGGAAGGATGAAAGCAGCTTCGCTCTCTCTTGGGCTAAATCCTTCTGACCCATGGAGGCCCAGACATCGGTATAGACCACATCAGCATCGGCGATGGCAGTCTCTGGTTCGTAGTATATGTTTATCTTTGAGAGACCAGCGCTTCTGGCCCTTTCGAGAATTTCGGGATTGGGTTCGGTGCCCCGGGCGGTGCCGATTCGCAAATCCAGGGGAAATCGGGTGCTGGCATTCAACCAGGAGCTGCAGACATTGTTGCCGTCACCCAGATAGGCGATTTTCATATCCTTCAGGCGACCTTTCTTCTCGAGGACCGTGAATACATCCCCCATCACCTGACAGGGATGCAATAGATCGGTCAATCCATTTATGACCGGCACCTCAGCATGTTTGCCCAATTGTTCAACGTCACTCTGTTCGAAGGTGCGAATCACGATCATCCCCACATAGCGGGAAAGCACCTTGGCGGCATCGTAAATCGATTCCCTGACTCCTAACTGGATCTCCTTCTCGGTGACGTAAAGGGAATTCCCGCCCAGCTCGTGAATGCCGGTCTCAAATGAGATTCTGGTGCGCAGAGAGGGTTTGTGAAAAATGCAAGCGACCGTTGCCTCTTTGAGGACCCCGCTCCCTTTGGAGGGATTTTCCTTCAACCTCCCAGCCAGAGAGAAGACCTCTTGGATCTCCTCGGTAGTGAAATCGGTGATTGCCAGGAAATCTCTCTTCATGCTCTCTCCCTAAAGAGGATGTCAAATCGGATGGAAAGCTCAAAAGACTGTGGGTAGAATTTAGAGGATGTACCTGCTCAAATCCTCGTCCTCCACAATTCCGGTCAGGCTCTTCGCCACCATCTCTTTTGTGATTCTGATCTTCTTCTTTTTACTGTTGGGAGCCTCGAACATTATCTCCTCTAAGAGGGTGGTCATCACGGTGTGAAGCCTTCTGGCCCCGATGTTCTCGGCGCGCTCGTTAACGACGGTGGCAATTCTGGCGATCTCCCGAATGGCCTCCTTGGTGAAGGAGACCTCCACCCCCTCCGTCTCCAGCATGGCGATATACTGTTTTATCAGGGCATTCTTCGGCTCAGTGAGGATTCTCACGAAATCCCCAGCAGTCAGGCTGTCCAGCTCCACCCGAATGGGGAAACGACCCTGCATCTCCGGAATCAGATCCGAAGGCTTGGAGATGTGGAAAGCGCCGGCGGCGATGAAAAGGATGTGGTCAGTTCTGACCAGACCGTATTTGGTCATCACATTGCACCCTTCCACGATCGGGAGTAAGTCCCTCTGGACTCCCTCCCGGGAGACGTCCGGTCCCATTTTGGATTTCTCCCCGGCGATCTTGTCGAGCTCGTCGACAAAGATGATCCCGGAGTTCTCCATTCTGGCGGTGGCATCGGAGATGACCGCCTCCATATCGATCAGCTTCTGGGTCTCCTGCTGGACGAAAATCTTTTTGGCCTCCTTGACCGCCACGCGGCGCCTCTTGGTCTTTTGGGGCATCATCCCCGAGAACATCTCCTGGAAATTGACCCCCAACTCCTCCATCCCCATCGGGGAGAAGATCTCTATGATGGGGAAGCGGTCGTTGGGAACCTCGATCTCCATCTGGCGCTCGTCCAGAAGCCCGTCTTTCAACTGGGCCCTCAGCTTCTCCCGAGTTCGTCTCCAGCGCTCCTGGGCCTGCTTCTGCTCCGCAGTAAGGGCGTTGGTGCTAACCCCCTTTTTCCTCATAGACGGAGGTGGTGACAGGAGAGCATCTAAGGTTCTCTCTTCGGCTAGATGTTCGGCCTTCGTCTGAACCTGCTCCGCCTTCTCCTTTTTGACCATGTTGATCGCCAGGTCGGTGAGGTCGCGGATCATCGATTCAACGTCCCGACCGACATACCCCACCTCAGTGAACTTAGAGGCTTCCACTTTTAGAAAAGGCGCCCCGGCAAGATTGGCCAGCCGGCGGGCGATCTCGGTTTTGCCCACCCCGGTGGGGCCGATCATAATGATGTTGTTGGGCATTATCTCTTCTTTGAGATCGGAGGTAACATGTTGTCGCCGCCAGCGATTGCGCATTGCGATCGCCACCGACTTTTTAGCCTTGTCCTGCCCGATTATATATTTGTCGAGCTCGGTCACTATCTGTTTGGGGGTCAATTGTCTATCTATCATGGCTGCTGAGCTTCCTTAAATTTCGTATAAGTTAACCATTAATTCTAAATTTACAACTAAAATATGTTCCCGAAGTTCAAGCGGAGATAAGGATGTCTCCGAAGCACTCCACAAGCCCTCCAGAAAAGCTGAGACACTCGCCAACGCGCAACCAGAAGCTCTGGGGCCGGAAATCGGCAGGATATTTCTCTTGCCTTTTTATCAATTTGTGCTATCATTTAGATGAGTATTGATAGTCCTTAGAACTGTGAAGCCTTTCGGCGCTTTCGCTGCCGTCGGTGTCGGAGCATCCTTTGGGTAGCGCATTTCTGGAGGCATAAAGACGATGTCGAACTACGATATTTTCAGGGCCCTTGGCATTGTGCTTCTATCTTTGGCCGCCGCTTCGGGGGTGGCGCTATTTGCCAAAGCGGTAACCGGCACCAGCCGGATTCCGGAGAAGGGAGTCTCAACCCTGTGGGGACTGTTCATAATCGGGTTGGCGGTCGGGATAGTAATCATCGCCGCAGCGGGATAGCGGGGCCTTTATCGAATTTCGACTAACCCTATGGACTCTCGAAACGCCAGTCTCCCGTACTCTTAAAGCAACAATCCGGGGTGCCAGAAATCTCTCCGCAAATGGACTACAAAAGCCGTAATACCCCTTCCAATTCGAGCTGATAAGACTGACGGTGCTTGCCTCCGCTGCCGATTTGAAGATACCCTTGTCTGCCAGAAATCAGACAGTTATATTCCTCAGTCGAAAAACCTCAGCTCTGGAGCCAGAGATTGGGACTCGAATTCTCTAATTTCGGATGAGGAGATGACTAGAGGTTTCAGTTGAAATTGCGGGAAGGTTCCGATGAATAAAGGGAAAGGTAGTTTCAGTCTCAAAGATCATCTCTTCTACGGTTCAACTTTCTGGCTGATCTCCTCTCTATACATCACCATCTTGACCCTAATTCAGTTCTATCTGAATCTCTATTTCGGAGGCTTAAACGCCGGAGACCGCCTTTTGGCTATCAGGATGGCGGTATGGTACAATTTCTCCTTTTTCCTCATCATAGCGCTTGCAGTCACTCTCGTTTTCTCCTTGCTCCCTAAGAGCTTGAAGCCTCTGAGGGGAAGGTTCTATCGATTCTATCTGTTGGTTTTCCTCCTCGTATGTTTTCTCCTTCAGAGCAATCAGCTGTTGAAATTCAGGATTTTCGGTAGTCCCAAAGACCCCAAGTTTCTGGCGGCGGCGATCATACTTCTGGGCATTGCTTATCTGTTCTTATTCCTGCTGTCCAAGCTCATCTTGAGACTGCTGGCCTCCTTGGGATTGATCACACTGGCAGTTTTCCTGGCAGTGACCTTCATTCCTCCCCTCCTGGGAGCTGAATCCACCCTGGAAGCACTCGATCACAGATCCGACCGTCCCAACATTCTCATCTTGAGCATCGATACTCTGCGGGGGGACCATTGCTCCTTCAACGGTTATTTTCGCAAGACCACGCCGAATCTGGACGAACTGGCAAGGGAAGCGGTGGTTTTCTCCAACGCTTTTTCCTCCTCTCCGATAACTCTTCCTTCTCTGGGCTCGATTATGACCGGGAAATACCCTCAAAATCATGGCGCCAGGGACAACTTGAACTACCTTCTGAGCGAGAAGAATCTCACCCTGGCGGAGATTTTGAAAGAGCAGGGTTACTCCACCGGGGCCGTGGTTGCCAACCGTGTAATCCGCTCCACCCGAAAGCTCGACCAGGGTTTCGACTACTACGGGGAGAGCTTTGCTTACGACCAGCTATCCTATCTGATTCCGGGGCTTTTAGCTTACAAGATCTCAGTGGAGAAACTCAGGCTCGAAAATCTGTGGCACTGGAAGCTTGGAGCCGGCTATTGCACCGATTTGGC
>JBHIBM010000069.1:0-7980 GCA_046759085.1 Candidatus Zixiibacteriota bacterium | reverse complement strand
CGGGCTCCACCTTCGGGTTGGGCTTAAACTCCCGGCCGACCTTGGCCAGATTTTTTCCGTTCACTTTGACGACATCGGCGGTGAAATCATATCTTCCGGTTAGAATCCAACTGCCGACGGCGTAGGAATCGACCGGCACCCCTCTTTCCTCGAACCTCCTTATCCGGTCGGGATTGAAACCGCCAGAGACTACAATCTTGACATGCTGAAAGCCCTCCCGGTCGAGAGCCTCCCGCACCTTGAATACCAGCTCCGGGCATACCCCCCTCAGGTGTTCCGGGGCCTGTTTGCCTCTCGGGTCTAGGGAGAAATCGACGATGTCGCCGGCGTTGTCCAACCTCACCGCCCACAATTTCTCCCCCATCTTGCGGGCAACCTTGAGTGCGGTCTCAGGGCAATTGTTGTCGAAGTCAACAAGGGAGATCAGAGGGACATCCGGGATATACTTGTGAAATTTCTCCGTCGCTAAAACGGTATCGGCGTGATAACTCGCCATCAGGGAATGAGGCATCGTTCCCAGACCCCTGTCCCCATACCAGGCGGCCATCGCATCTGTAGGGACTCCCTCGGCGCCGCCGACGTGAGAGGCATAGCCATCGCCTCCTTGAGTGGCGAAGTGGTCGAAGCGATCCGCAAAGAAAAGCACCGGCTTGCCTCTGGCGGCCTCCACTACTCTTCTCACGTTGGTGGCGATTTTCGTCCGCCGGGCCAAAACCCCCAGATAAACCGACTCCAGATGGGCGAAACTCGGATAGTCCCCCTCGATGGTCATCACCGTCTCCCAGGAACAGATGGGATCACCGTCGAAAAGTGCCTTCACCTCCAAGCGGTCGAAGGTGTTCGTCCAGAGATGGTCCAGACGCTCTAAGATCTCGACTCTTTCCCGATTGTGGAGAAGATAGCTTTTGTAGTTTTGATGGAAGAGCGTCTCCCGGATTTCGAATTTCAGGGCGATATATCTATCGAAGAGCTTATACGCTTTCTCGGGGTCTTTATAGTACCCGCTTGCCACCTTCAGAATCCCGATGGCCTCGTCGGTTCCACAGAGGATGACCTCATCCGCCTTCTGAAAGACCTGCATCGTGCAGACCGGATGATGATCGTCCAGCTCTAAGATCCTCTTGGTTCTCCAGAAGTAGATGGCGGAACGGTAGCCCCGTCTCAGCTCGTGTACCGGCAGGTCAAAGACCGAGAGCTCTAACCTTTTTCTTTCCTTTCCCATGAAGCTCAATCGAAATAATGAGGTGCCGGAGCGCTTGTCAAGTAGTCCACGAACTTCCCGTCCACAAAGCAGTTTGTAAGTTGACTCAAAACCTCTTATATTGTCGGTGAGAAGAAAACTCGAGGTGGCACTATGACTGACCAAATCTCGGTGAAGGCGCAAATCGGACTGAGGGCACCAGTTGAGAAGGTCTGGTCGGCTCTCACCAGCAAAGAAGATCTAGAAAGGTGGTTCTGCGAATACGCAGGTCTGGACCTGGAGGTCGGCGGAAGCTACGGCTTTGGCGGCAGATTCACATGGCTCTATCAAGAAGGAGATTCGCCACACCACGAGATCGTGCAGCTGAAGAATCAAGAGATTCTGTCGTACCGGTGGGACCTGCGGGATTGGGAAGGAAAAATACACCCTTCTACAGTTCGATACCGTCTGAAGCAGGACGACCAGGGCACCCTGTTTGAATTGAAACAGATGGTGGAGGGGGAAAGGGAGTGCCCCGGATTGGACTTCAACAGCGCCTGGGGTGTCTATCTGCAACTCTTAGAAGCCTATTGCGAAGGACGCTCCTTCGGCATCCGCTTCGACTTCTCTCGAAAGGCCAGAGGCGATCTGAGACACCACATAAGCATCCGTGCCCCCAGAGAGAAGGTTTTTGAGACCATTTCGACAACTGAGGGGATAAAGAAGACCTTCGCCAGAACCTGCAAGCTCTTCGAAGCCGAAGCCGGTGGATCGATCGACATGGGATGGGAATATGAGACCAGACCCACCAGGGTTCTGGAGTGCGATCCCCCATTCACCTTGAGTTACAACTGGTTGAAAAGAGGCCAACAGGGAGTCGAAGAGGGAAAGGTCACCTGGAAGTTGAAAGTGGAGGGGAAGGCTACCATCATAGACTTATCCGAGACCGGGTTCTCCCGAGACCTCGATCTTCGTGATGACGATCTGGGCTGGGCGGCGGTCTTAAGCGACATCAAGCGTTACTCTGAAACCGGCAGAAGCGCGATGTGGTATGAGATAAAGGTTGAATGACTGAGGCGAGCTGGGGTTCGATTCGGAATAGACGGCTGTCTCCCTCAGCGATCCGCTTCATCCATCTGGTCTGCTCCTCCGCCCAAGGCCGGCTGTGAGTCTACTCCAACCCAAATTCCACTCCGGAACATCGCCGGCTTTTGCGCCGGGATGTTGACTTCGGAGGCGCAGGCGCTATTTTGGGGTGAACTTGCAGAAAAAAGGAATGGCGTGTTTGACAAAATAAGAAAACTGTCGGAGCAGTTGGCGCCGCGCCTGGTGAGGCTGAGAAGGCATCTCCACCAGTATCCGGAGGTGGCCTTGAGCGAATACAAGACCGCCAAGACCATCGCCGCAGAGTTAAAGAGGATCGGACTGAACGTAACCACCGGACAATACAAGACCAGCGTTGTGGGTCTCTTGCAGGGTGGTTATCCGGGCAAGACCGCCGCCATCCGCTCCGATATGGACGCCCTCCCCATAACCGAACAGACCAATCTCCCCTTCAAGTCCCGCTACGAGGGACGGATGCACGCCTGTGGGCATGACGTTCACGCGGCGATAGTTGTCGGGGCAGCCGCTATCCTCTACAAGCTGCGGGAACATGTTCGAGGGAACGTAAAGTTCATCTTCCAACCCTCGGAGGAGGTTCCCCCCGGGGGAGCGAAGTTTTTGATTGAAGCCGGGGTGCTGGAGAATCCCCGGGTGAGCGCAATCTTCGGAATTCACGTCGATGCCGACATCCCCACCGGGTATGTGGGGTTGAGGGTCGGTCCCACCATGGCACAGGCTGACGATTTCGACCTCACCATAGAAGGTCTCTCCGGCCACGGCGCCCTCCCCCACGAAACCGTGGATGCTATTGTTTGCGCCTCCCAGATAATACAGGCTCTGCAGACCATAACCTCGCGGCGGATCGATCCAGTGGAACCGGTCGTTATCAGCATCGGAAGCATCCACGGAGGACAAGCAAGAAACGTAATCTGCGGCCGGGTCGAACTTCAAGGGACCGTGAGGACCTTAAATCCCAAAACCGCTCACCGGATGCCACCTCTGATCTCCGAGGTGGTGGAGGGAGTCTGCAAATCCTTCAACGCCAAATTCAGGCTCGACTACTTCCCCGGTTACCCGCTCCTCTCCAATCACCCTGCGATAGTCGAGATCATCAGATCGGTGGTGTCGAAGCTTTATTCAGAAAGAAATGTCGTGGAGGTCCAAAAACCGGTTATGGCTGGGGAGGACTTCGCCTATTTCCTAGAGAAGCTACCGGGAGCACTATTACGTTTGGGGGTGCGTAACCAGGAGATCGGGGCCGACAAGCCCTGGCATTCCCCCCAGTTCATCGTTGACGAAAACGCCATTCCCGTTGGAGCGGCGACATTAGCCGCCTCCGTCTGGGAGTATTTGGAGAGCTGAGGTCGGTGAATCTCAGACGCAAGGATTACTTTAGAAGTATCATCTTTCTGCTTACCATTGAGTCGCCGGCAGTCAGTTTATAGAAATATATCCCCGATGAGAGATCCGGGCTATCCCACTTAACCGACCTGTATCCTGCCGTCACCTCTTTAGCCACCAGCGTAGCAACCTTCTCCCCAAAGAGGTTGTAAACCTCTAAGCTAACCTGACAGGCTGTCGGCAGATGATAACTGATTACAGTATGATCGTTGAAGGGATTCGGATAGTTCTGAAGGATGGTGACTTGATCCGGCCGCACCGCCTCTTTTTCCTCCTCAATGCCGGTAGGAGTAAACTGCAATATATACATCCCGTCCACCCCATCGGCGATGAAGACGTAACCATCGCTCGAAACAACACCCCGGCAGAGACCGCCGGTGTCGTAAAAGCCACGCTCATGAGGATGGGCGGGGTCGGAAACGTCTATTACTCGGATGCCATCTTTTCCGTCGGCCAGGTAAGCGCAACCGTCGTCGACAGCGACATCGAAGGCCATCTCATCCGTATCGTAGTAAGCGACCTCAAAAGGACTCGTCGGTTCGGAAACATCTATGATTCGAAGTCCCTCGACACCGTCGGCCACGTATGCGTGATTATCGACCACAAAGACCTTATATGCGAAATCTCCGCTATCACAAAAGCCCTCCTCAAAGGGATTCCAGGGCTCCGACACGTTAATGATGCGCAGACCCTCCCAACCATCGGCCAGGTAAGCATAATCCCCAGAGAGGTAGACGCCATAAGCCAAACCCTCGGTGTTGCAGGACCCGATCTTATATGGATTAGCAGGCTCCCCAACGTCAACGATACACAAACCCTCAACACCGTCGGCAATGAAGGCGTAACTGCCGGCGATGACGACCTCATAGCAGCCACCATCGGTGTCGAAACCTCCCTCTTTATAGGGGGAGCTGGGATTGGCGACATTGACTATGACAATGCCACTATCCCCATCGGCAACATAGGCAAGGTCGCCGGCGATGTAAACCGACTTTGCCTGGTGAGGGGTGTTGTAAGAACCCGCCTCCACAGGATCTCGAGGCTCCACTATATCGATGATGCGGAGACCATCGTAACCATCAGCTACATAAGCGAAGTCCTCAGAGACGAAGAGGTCCACGGCCCAGTCTCCAGTATCGAATGAGCTGACCGTATGCGGGTCAGAGGCATCAGAAACATTGATCAGAGAGAAGCCAGCAGCGCCATCAGCAACATAGGCCAGACTATCGAGGACGTATACGCTATAAGACCATCCCTCAGTATCACGGGAACCCATCTTCCGGGGATCCGTGGGGTCGGAGACGTCTATGAGGAAAAGCCCGCTGTTCCGATCCGTTACGTATGCACAGCTGTCGACAAGATAAACTCCCGTGGCGCTGCCTGGAGTGTCGTAATGTCCAACCTCATCTGGATTTGCAGGCGTAGTCACGTCGATTATACGCAATCCCTCCTCGCCGTCAGCAACATAGGCGTAGCCATGATTGACGTAAACGCTATAGGCCAAATCTTCGGTATCATAGAAACCCTTTTCGTAAGGTTCATCCGGATCGGACACATCTATGATTCGCAAACCCAGATCCCAGTTGGCCAAGTATGCGTAATCCCCCTCCACGAAAATCCCCTCCGCGAAGGTCTCGGTCTCATACACGCTCAGCACCTGAGGATCTTCCGGCGAGGAGACATCGATTATGTAAAGTCCCCCATCCCAATCGGCGAAGTAAGCATAGTCCCCGAGAACATGCACCGACTCTCCGCGACCCTCAGTGTCTAAGAATCCGACCTCGACAGGTTCGCTCGGAGTTGAGACATCGATAATCCGGAGGCCTGCCTCCCCGCCGGCGACGTAAAGGAAATCACCGTCCAAGAAGAATCCCCAGATCATTGCCGGAGTGTAGATCTCTCCAACCAGAGCCGGCTCTACAGGGTTGCGGACGTCGAAGATCAGAACAGCCGCTCCCCCGGCAATGTACGCATAATCTCCCTCGGCCCAGGTAGCTCCACAGGGTCCGTAAAGCGCTCGCCCGATTAAGCGAACATTCAAGGAATCAACCGCAGTGCCTGAGAATTTGAAGTTACGGGCACCGTTCGAAAAGGTTTGACCGACCTGTCCGAATGCCGCGCCTCCCGCAGATGAGACAACAAAAAAAAGCAGTATTGACGATCCAATAAGTCTGCTCATACTCTGCACTCTCAAGGGTAACCAGTGGCTTTAAAAGGAAAGGTAAGCAGAACCCTTGCAATGTCAAGACCTTAAATCATACAGGGAGCCGGCGGTAGTGCTTAACACCGTAAGCCCGCGGAGCCACCTGTCTCAGAGGCTAACTCCTCTACCTGTTTGCGAATGGAGCCTAACGTATCCTAGAGACCCTCGGGATTCTCTAGGCTTGATCCCGCTCGCCCAGCGCCCGATAAAGAAGCTCATCGCTCTCCTTCAAGAGCCTCTTCGCCTCCGATGAATCGACGCCCAGATGGTGCCTCAAGATCGCCAGCTTGACCGAGCCACCGCTTCTCTTGAGCAGATTCGAGGCTTTTCTGTAGCTCACTCCAGTGACCTCCATGATGGTCCTCTTGGAGCGCTCTTTCAACTTTTCGGATTTGATTTGAAGGTCCACCATCAGGTTTCTGTAGACCTTGCCCAGCTTGATCATAGCGCTGGTGGTAAGCATGTTCAATATCATCTTCTGCGCCAAAGCCGCCTTCATCCGGGTGGAACCGGAAACCACCTCCGCTCCCACCACCGGACAGATGGCAACGTCCACCTTGATCTTCACAGTTGAGCGCGGATTGCAGGTTAAAAAAACAGTCTTTGCTCCAAGCCGGCGACTCTGTTCAAGCACCGTCAAAACGAAGGGGGTTCGCCTCGAGGCCGTGATGCCGACAACTACGTCCCTGGAGTCTATTCTCAATCGTTTGACCTCGCTCATGGCGGCATCGACATCGTCTTCGGCCCCCTCTATCGCCCTCCACAAGGCCTTTCGGCCCCCGGCTATGACTCCGATTATCTGCTTCGGTGAAGCTCCGAAGGTCGGGGGGCACTCGGCGGCATCCAAAACCCCCAACCTTCCGGAGGTGCCGGCGCCGAAGTAGATGAGGCGCCCTCCCCCCCTCAAGGCTTCCACGATCAGCTCCACCGCTTTTCCGATGTAGGGAAGTTGGCCCCTTACGACCTCGGGAACTTTCGAGTCCTCACCGCTTATGACCTCAAGGATTTCTCTGGTGGACAGACGGTCGATGAGTCTGGTTCGAGGATTGTAAGACTCCGTCACCAGGTCTTTTATCTCCTCGAAAACGGCCTTCCCCTTTTTGGAATGTCTCCGCATTTTGCTTCCTGTAAACTCCTTACACAAAAGAATGGAAAGCTCCAGATTCCTAGGTAGTGCTACTTCGTTAGGAAAACCTTGTCTCGATCCAGCTTTCGGGCATGATACCTTTTGAGATGCACCATCAAAACCGCAAGGTCACCGGGAGAGACCCCGGATACTCTGGAGGCCTGTCCCAGGGAGGTGGGACGGAACTTCTCCAATTTCTCTATCGCTTCCTTCTTAAAACCGTTCAAACCGCCATAATCGAAACCCTCGGGGATGGGCATTGACTCCATCTTCGCAAACCTTCCCACCTCTTGTCTCTGTCTCTCGATATAGCCGCCATATTTGATCTCGATCTCGATCTTTTCAGCTATTCTGTGGTCGATGGAGCTGACTTCCGCAATTGTTATGAAGTCACTGAGGTGCATTCCAGGAATTTTGATTGCGTTGTGCAATCTGATTTTGCCTCCCGACTTCTTCAGCTCCTTCAATTTTGGATAATCATCACAGTCAACGGTTATGTTTTTGGTTTTCTTCAGCTGCTCTTTCAAGTCTGTTTCTCGACCTTTGTAATCCTCCCAGAGTGGCTGTGGGATTAAACCCAGACCGTGACCGATTTGCAGGAGACGTTCTTCAACGTTGTCCTCTCTCAAGAGGAGCCTCCACTCCGCCCTGGAGGTGAACATCCGGTAAGGTTCGCGAATGTCCTTGGTGACCAGATCGTCAATCAATACCCCAATATAAGCCCGAGAGCGCTCCAAAATGAGAGCCGCTTCTCCCTTCAGTTTCAAAGCGGCGTTGATGCCGGCAAGCAATCCCTGAGCTGCGGCCTCCTCGTAGCCGGAGGTGCCGTTTATCTGCCCGGCGAAATAGAGGTTTTCAACCGCTTTGGTCTCCATGGTCGGTTTGATCTGCCAGGGAGGGAAGAAATCGTATTCGATGGCATAGCCGAATTGAGTGATCATTGCCTCCTCGAGCCCGGACATGGTG
>JBHIBM010000068.1:0-8003 GCA_046759085.1 Candidatus Zixiibacteriota bacterium | reverse complement strand
AGTGATAATTCGTGTAATTAGTGGTTTACATCCCTCCTTCGTGTCTTAGTGCCTTAGTGGCTCACCTCCTACTACTTATCCAACCAGGGATATCGCCACTTGACCCACATCCGCATTGCCAGATCAGCCAGGAAGGCCAGGAAGCTAATCCAGATGACGTAGGGGATAATGACGGCCATGTCTACCATGCGCCGACTGAGGAAAATACGATATCCAATGCCCACTTCAGCACCTATCCACTCTCCGGCAATCAAAAACAGAATCACTGCCTTGAAGTTCAGCCGAATGGTGTCCAGGACTTTCGGAAATATTCTTGGCAGCACAATCCGATACATAATCTCAAAATTGCTGGCCTTGAGCGTCATGGCCTTAGTGATCTGTTCTCTGGGCACTGCCTTGGCCCTCAGGTAAGTATCAAGTATTATGGTAGGCATGACACCTATGACGATGAGGGTGATCTTCATTACTTCACCGGTGCCGAGCACAAGGTAGAGGATCGCCAGTACAGCAAGGGCTGGAATCTTATCAATAAATAGGAGAAACCGGTAGAACAATGACTCTATGTATGGTAGCATTGCTATGTGAAGCCCAAAGATAACCCCGAGAAAGAGCAAGGTGACGCCGATCAAAAACCTGAGGGCGCTGGCAATGGTATCGGCCAACAGTCGGTTCTCGCCTTTATATGGAAGGGCTGTCCGCTGAAGGCCATCGGCTAGTTCCGTTACTGTTGGCACAAGCCTATCCTTGGGATTTTCCAGGTGCCGTATGTATGACGTTAGGCCGTAAGCAATAATGCAGATCACAAACGGCAGCAGCGGAAGCACTCTCGAGGCAACCCGGCTAGGTTGCGCATTTACTTTGAAGAACTTCAGTCTCTTTACCTCTTAATGCGTAATGGGTGACCCATCACGCATCACGCATTACGGCTTTTCACCGTTATCCACGGCGCCATTTTTGCTTTACCTGGCTTCTCTTTAGAGCTTGTCCTCAGCGGCAAGCTGCATGAATGTGGTATCAAAGATCATTTGCACATTTCCCTGGTCTCCCTGGATAGTGCCGTCCGGGTACTTTATGCCCACTTCATCAACCGAACGGGCATTCTCGCCCAGCAGACCGTGGTCAAAGCAGAACTTTCTCACGTAGTTCATTTTCTGCTTGATCTCATCACTGGATGTGTACTCCACTCCTTCCTCGGGTTTCCAAAACATAGCCGTTGTCTTGAGCTGACTCTTGTACTCAGTCAGCGAGCAGCCGGCAGATTCGGCCATGATTGACATTGCCTCGTCAGCCGTGGAACCGCGCTGAGACATTATGCGCATGACCTCGTACCAGGCACCGGCAAGCGCCTTGCCGAACTCAGGATTTTTATTCAGCACGTCAGTCCGAACAACCATGCAATCAAGGATCTCCCCAGGAATTTGTGAGGAGTCAAAAACCTTGTTGATGCCCGGCTCCTGGAGTATCTGCATTACCAGCGGGTTCCAGGTGACCACCGCCTTCTGACGCTTGTTGGCTATGAAGGCAGGGGCTATGTCGCTATCACTCATATTGACAATCCTAACGTCAGACTCCTTCATCCCGTTCATCTCCAGCCCACGGACTAACGTATAATGTGACACCGACAATTCAACGAGGTAAATCTTTTCTCCGGCTAAATCCTTAATACCCAGTCCACCGCGGGTCAGTACAGCGTCGTTGCCGTTTGAGAAGTCTCCCATAATAATGACTGAGGTTGTAATGCCGGATGCCGCCGGCATATCCAGGGCCTCCATATTGGTCATAACACAGGCATCGACCTGCTTAGCAGTGTAAGCCTCTACCGATGGGATGTAGTCCATTCGCACAAGGTCAATCTCGATGTCATACTTGTCAGCCCACTTCTGCAAAATTTTGGACTGGTCGGCATAATCCCAGGGCATCCAACCAACATAGATCGACCAGGCCACTTTAAACTTCTTTGGCTTTGCCCAGGCGCTGCCAGAACTCAAGACGAATATCGCGAGAAGGGCGATCACCATTACCGCCAAGCACTTCGAAAGCATCGAACGCATCGTACTGTACCTCCTTCTACAGTGATCAGTAATGAGTGATGAGTTACCGATCACTGATTACTGATCACTGATTACTGAACATCACTGTACTTCCTCTGCCTCTACATCAATCACGATGGCCTGCTGAGCCTGATCACCACGATCCATCTTCTGGATTGCCTCTTCAGCCTCTGTGGTCAACGAATCCAGTCTCATGATGTTGTTGGCCATCTGTGGCAGGGCTTCTCGGCGAAACTTGGAGATGTCATCCATAGCCGTTTTAATATCCTGGAAGGCTCTTTCCAGGGTCTCCATATCCAGCATCGCACTTGAGGCCTGCTTGTGGATGGCAACACCTTGGGTTTTCAGCCGCTCTGCGGTGTGGCCTATCAATGTCGAAGTAGTTCTGTTCAGCACCTCGATCTTATCCAAAACGATCTTCTGATGAGCCAGCGCCAGAGCACGGGCTATCGCCACCTGCAAGGCCACGACCGTAACGTTGACTGCTCGGTTGACGCCGCGTATCAACTCGCGGTTGTTTCTGATAATGATCTCTATAGTCAGAACCCCCTGCTGGTTGACAGCCAACGTCTGTTGAAGATCTATTATCCTCTGACGAAGCGGGAACTGAAGCTCCTCCTGGACAAAGGCATACTGCTCATCCTCAGGATTGATTTCCCGCTCCAGCTTGTACTCTATCTTTTGGTCTAAGAGTTGGCCAAGCTGGATCGCGCGCTTCAACCTCTCCATAGAATTACGCATCTGCTCCTGATCAAAGGAAAGGGTGCTGTTATCCCGCTTGAGCTGATTGCCTCCTTGTTCAAGTGATTTGATAATCTCGTCGATAATGGTCTCGGCACTCTGGTACTGAGCAAAGTAGCGGGCGATGGGTTTGCCAACACCAGGTATTCTCTGAAGTAACCTTTTGACACCAGAAGACGAGAATTCAAAATTCACTGGATCAAGCGCGGTGACCTGCTCATTAAGCTGCAGAAGCGCGCCGGCCACAGGTCCACCATCATCACCGGTTTTGGCGAGATTTTTAATAGGCTCTCTAAGCATCCCGCTGCGATGGGCAGCCTGTTCCTGTGAAGCCAAACCCATTCCATCAATGGCTGTCCGCTTATCCTCAACCTTGAAATCTGAGCTCAGCAGTTGAGCGAGGAACTTATCCGCCTCTTTATCCAGCTCTGGATCGACTTCATCGGGTCGAGGAGCTTCCATAGACACCAGAGCCATCTCCTGCTGAATCTGGTCCGCATCAGCAATAGTCAGAGGTTTTTCTTCCCTAACAGCCACCTGTGGTTGATTCTGCCCTTGATTCATTGATATTCCTCCTTTGCCTGCTGTACGGGCATTTAATTAAACACCCCTACGAGAAGCGCTTTGCGCGCTCGGTTATTTCTGCCAGTGCTACCATGGAATTCTCCATGTCGATCTCGGCCTCATCCTGTCCAGTGTCCATGTCAGCGATGGCAACTGTGGTCTCATCGAGTTGAGTCATAGCCTGCTCGTTTTCCAGCAGGAGGTGTTTGATCTTATCGAGCTGTTTCTGTCGCACCTTCAGTCGCGTCTCAAGCACCTCCATTTCTTTCTGTATCTCTCGATCCTCGTGATCGGTTGCGGCCTGGCGGAACTGCTGAAGGCGCTTGTTTATGTAATCTACATCTATCTCGCTGATACTCTTCAGCGCCGAGACGACCGCTGCTAGGTTGTCAACGCCAGAGAGGAAGACTTCCAGGGCGATGCCGCGGTATCGCTTGAAGGTCAACTCGCTGGGATCAAGCTTATCGAGGAGTAGCCCATCCAAGCTGTCGAACTTAGCCTGAAGCTTGTCAAGCTGTTGGGCACCCTCCGTGCATTCATGATCAATCAGGTCCTGCTTCAAACGTTCACGCTTGCGCTCAGTCTGCTCCCGGATGGCTCTCTGCAGCCGTTCAACATACCGGTGCTCAAAGTTGCCCGCCCGGATGTAGTAGATGTACACCCAGGGAAGACAAGCCAGCCCGAGCGATCCGGCGATAGCTAAGAACGCAACCTCGCTGAAACCGAAGAGCAGGCTGCCCAAAATTGAGAGTCCCAGAGGCACCGCTGAGTAGCGCGTTGCCCAGTGGTCTCTGGTGTACCGCCTCAGAGCCCGCCTGATTGATGCAGGCGAAAAGTCACGAGCAGTCGGTACCAGGTCGCCAGCCGATCCTTCGCTATTGTTTCCCGGGCGTTTAAGCATAGGCAACCTCCGATAGGGAATAGGGATCAGTCAATAGGGAATAGGGGAGCCCCTGATCCCTGATCCCTACAATACACCACTTCCTTCAAGTAAAACGAACTCAACCCGAGGCATCCGCAGGCGGAGCGACCGCGTTGTCTCACCGGGTTTGCGCCTTGGTGGCTGCGTGGCCCCCAGTCCTTCGGCGTGAAGCCGATCAGGGTCAATATTATGCACCGCCACCAGACGCTGGAGAACCACCTGGGCGCGCTCCAGCGACAACTGCCGGTTGGCCTCTCTATCACCGGGTCCGGTGTGGCCACGAACGGCTACCCGGTAACTCGGGTAGTTATTGACGAGCATCTGGGCTACCCGGTCAACCACCTCCTTACCAGAATCTTCTAACCGATTGATGCCACTTTGGAATGTAATCGGCTCGATACGCATGGTACCGACCTCTTTGAGGGCTGACCAATCGGCATCATCCAGGCGCGCAAAATCCACCTTGGTGGTCAAGGCACCTGTCCCCACAGAACTGACGCTGGACCGAGCTAGCTCTTCCAGAAAGCTGCTGTTGACAATCCGGTAGGGGTCTCTCAGCTTACTGATATCGAAAGTGCCAGCTCGCGCCATTACATCTGCGCACGAGATGATGGTGTTGAAGATGCGGTCGTCAGTTGGAGCGCCAACCCTTATCGGAATACCGAACTGTTGGCTGCAGTTCTCCTGCAGATTGTACCAGTCAATCTTCTTGACCATGGTCTCAACAGCCGACTGTTTAAGATGGATTGACTTGCTCATCTCCTTGACCATGCGCTCCTGATCAGAGGCATAGCGGTCCAGTACCCGAAAGTAGGTTGTTAGAAACTTCCGGATCCTTTCAGGGCGCTTACTGACAAAGTCACGGTGAAAAACAAATACATCAATGATATAGCCGGCGAATTTATCAGAGCCCCAGATGTATTTCATGCCCAGTTCCTCCATGGCCTTGGATACTTCTGGCTCCCACATAACAAATGCGTCGCCAATGCTCCGGTCCTTGAGCGCCTTCTTGGCCATCTTATATGCCTCTTCCGAGCTACCGACCTCATGTCGCCAGGCATCGCCTGTCCGCAACTGATCTAAATCGAAATCTGAAATCGTCAGATCAAGCAGAAAGGAGCTTGGCGATTCACTGGTGTAGACGATCCGTATGTTTGGATCGTTAAGCTCATTGATCTTGCCGGAGGATAGCACGTCACCGAATCCCACAATAGCATCCGCGCCCTTAGACTCAGAGATGGCAGCACCAATGACACCAGGAAATTTATGATTAGCGCCGTGCTGGAGGTAGGAGTTGACCGGCAGAACGATGCAGTCATACTCCTTCTTAGCAAACTTCGCCAGCCGCTCAGCGTAAGCGCCACCGTCATCGGTAAAATCGATCGCAAGCCCCCTTCGAGGGGCGTACATGCGCATATCAGGTGACGTGATAAACCAGTAGCCAAGATAGCCATCACCGGCTATACGTATCACCTCAGAGGAGGCGATGGCATCAGAAGTTGCTCGCTGTTTCTTTTCGAATAGCATTGGCCTGATGAAAAATATAGCCACCATGATGAGAGCCAGAACACCGAAGATCAATAGCGGCCCCTTCAAACGCAAGATACTTCACCTCCTAAGAAAGTGCCTAGAGTTCATAAAGTGCCTAAAGTGCCTAAAATACTTTATGAACTTTAGTCACTTTAGCTCACTTTAGTCACTTCTAACTTCCTCAAATTCAGTCAGATCAAATGATGGCAGCTCTGCCAGAGTCTCTTCAAGCGCCCTCTCCAGATCTTCATAATCGTTCGCTTCGCGGTAGGACAGTGCATAGGTACGCAGCGGATGGTCACCTTCAATGAACAATCCGATGGCGTAGATCGGCATACTGTACCGTGCTGCATGTTGAGCGGCTCCGGGAATACCGGATGCCTTGCCATCGGTAACAACGATCAACCGGTACTCACCATAGCCGAGCTGCTTCTTGTATTGCTCCACGAGCCGATCAGTGCCGAACCGTATGGATTCGGCAAGCGGCGTCACGCCGCCGTCTTTGACAGCATCGATCGCTTGCATGAAAGCATCTCGGTTGTCAGAACCAAGAGGAACCACCTCGCGAATACCTCCAGCATCAAATACATAGAGACCCAGATTAGCATCAGCAGGAATTTTAGTCAGGAACTTGCGCACCGCTTCCTTAGCGCCTTTGAGCTTCACTTGACCGGCCTGTGTATCACCCATACTGCCACTGCCATCAAAGATAAAATAAAAGTTGCGGGCCAAGGAGGCTTCGCCATCAGGATCATCCAGGGGAATCTCGGCGCGCTGAATCTGATCATAATTAGGCTGAGCCTTTGCCTCCGTGGGACCAGGGCTTGCCCCTGCCCTTCCTTTACTAACTCCTTTTCCTGGCTTCTCTTCACCACAACCGACGAAGAACGTCAATGTGATCAAGAGGAGACAGACAAGCACCGCTGTGACATTTTTTGTTCTCATTGATCCATCTCCTCTAATCTATAATGGACTGAACTCATCGAGTTCAGCTTCCACCTGCTTGATGCGGAACACCACTCGGCGGTTAGCAGCCCACTCCTGTGGCGTTCTCGGCGGATTGAATTTCGGAGTATCAATACCAAGTCCGACCGCCACAAACTGAGAGTCATCAATGTTCAGGTTCCGCTGCTTACAGAAGTTCAGAAACCCCTCGCGGACCGCCTGAGAGCGTTCCAGGGACAGATTTTTAGCATTCTGCTTCATCTGCTCGACAACCTGCTGCCGCTCACGCCTCTGTTCGGCTTTCAAAATGCCCAGCGGATCAGAGTGGCCTTCGATGACAATAAGCGCGCCGCTGTATGTCTGCGCAATTTCTAGGGCCTTTTGGAAATCATCTGCGTACTTAGTCGCAGAAAAGTCGCTCTGGTTGGGTTCGAAACTAATCTCCACCACGAAGAGCGTCCCTTCCTCTTCCCAGGCCGTCGGTTCCACCGAGATTTTTTTCTCAACCCTGGCAGCAACTTTCTTGGGGTCGAATCTCTTCTTAGGAGCAGCGGGCACAGCCTTAGCATATTTGAGGCCGCCGGCCAGGGCCGCGTAATCCCAGTTGGCCGACGCGATCGACACCTTGCTGGTCATCAGGCCCATTTCCGTGAAGGATCTCTGAATCTCATCGGTCAATTTCTTTAAGCTCCGCGTCGTCCCCTTGCCAGTGAAGAACGCAATGTTACCTGAATATCCTACGTACTCACAGTCGCCAAGCAAGGCCTCCACGTCTGCGGTGGCCTGTGGGGCACCCAGCAGTAGGTCGGCAGACTTAGCCAGCAGTTGCCGGTACTTGGCCTGCTGACTCGACTTATTCCTGAGCAGGTCACGCAAGGCCTCCTCACCCCGCATGAGCGTATGGACGAACTTCTGCACCTCGCTGCGGTGCGCATCAAAGTAGTCTTTGCGCACAGCGTAGACGTCAGCTATGATCCTGGAAGCGGTTTTGGTTGAGAGCAGTATAGTTGCTCCTTTAACTGAACCTTCAGCCCCGGTTCCCTCAGTACCTCCAGAGGTCAGCATCAATCCGTCCGGTATTATACACATAACCGCATCTAATGATCGATCAGCCTGAAATGCCGATACTGGATCTACTATCTTGTCCGTATCATAGGTCGGCAGCGTCAATTCCTGAAGCCACTTAAACTGCACCCTATTCAATCTGCCGGCACTTTTGAACAGGTTGGCGGCATAGTCCATATGTGGGC
>JBHIBM010000067.1:0-8136 GCA_046759085.1 Candidatus Zixiibacteriota bacterium | reverse complement strand
CATTGAGTCTATTCTTCGCCCGTCCTTGGTGACAAGTGTATATTCGTATGGAGCAACATCTTCACCCTTCATATGTCTGCTGAAACGTTCCTTTACTAAATCCACACATTCCGGCGAGATCAACCCGAGGAATTCAAAATCAGGAGAGTAGAACTCCTCTCTTCCGTATCCCATAACCTCTTCACACTTCCTATTGGCGTAGACCACTCTGCCCTTCTTGTTGATGAAGATCATATTCGGCGACTGTTCTGCAAGATTCCTGAACTTCTCCTCGCTCTCCCGCAGTGCCTCCTCCGCCTTCTTGCGCTCGGTGATGTCTGTCGTGATTAGCGTTGCGGCAACGACCTTCCCATCTTGCTTAATGGCACCCACCTGGGTGTCATACCACGAAGTTCCTCCCTCTGCACCAGCTCCCCTAATTTCATACCTGCCCGGCTTTCCACTCTCAAAGACGCCATCAATGGTTTCCCTCACAATACTGTGATATTCAGGTAGGACATACTGGTATATTTCCTTCCCGATCACCTCCTCCACACTTGTGTCTGATCGAGTTCGATTTATGAATTGAATTGTGCCCTGTCTATCCACTGCCAAGATCACGCTCGGGGCATTCTCCACGACGGCGCGGAACTTCTCCTCGCTTTCTTTCAGCCCCTCCTCCGCCCGCATGCGCTCGGCGATTTGCCGCTCAAGTCGTTCTTTTGTCCGTGTTAAATCGGCGGTGCGCTCCCCGACCAGCTCCTCAAGGTGGTGGCGGTGTTTGTCCAACTCTTGCTCCGCCCGCTTGCGCGCGGTGATGTCTTCATGAACAGCAACCCAGACCTCTCCATGCTGACCATGCCTCAATGTCGATACCGAGGCTCGGCACCAGAAACGGCTGCCATCCTTCCTTATGTTTTGAATCTCTCCGTACCACACACCTTCTTCGCTCAGATCCTTGATTATTTCTGCTGCTACATCTTCCGGGCTCTTGTCACTGGGGGCGTTCAATACACTGACGTTCTTTCCGATCAATTCACCGTGTCCGTAGCCAAACATATCCTCAAATCTTGGGTTGGTATATACAATCACGCCATCGCTGGTTCTGGTAAGTTGAACACCTTCCGCCATATTCGCCACGATTTCGCTTTGAAGTCGGAGGGCATCTTCCACCCTCTTGCGCTCGGCTATCTCTGCCTGCAGGTCCTCGTTGGCTCGTACCAGTTCCGCGGTCCGTTCTTGAACCCGTATTTCCAGTTCATCATGAGCTTTCCGCAGCGCCTCCTCCGCCTTCTTGCGCTCGGTGATGTCACGTGCAACATGGATGACCTGAGGTATCTCACCTTTTTCGTTTATTATCGGGGAGGCTGAAACCTCAACGTATATCTCTCTGCCATCTTTGCCATAGTGTATATGCTCGGTCGATGAATGACAGCCTGTTCTTAGTGTTTCTGCCAAGGGGCAAGGGTCATCTGGAGGTTCGCAGGGTTTGGACCTGCGATGGGTTACCTCATAACAGTATTTCCCAATGACCTCTTTTTCTTCCATATTTAATTTACTTAAGAAACTCTGGTTTGCTTTCACTATTCTAAAATCAGTCGTGTCGATGATAGATATACTATCTTCTACGCTGTTGAATATGGTCTCAGCAAATTCTTTTGAATTGCGCAGCTCCTCCTCCGCGCGTTTACGCTCAATTGCCACTGCAATATGCCCGGAGACAAATGACAGGATGTCAAGATCAGCCTCTGAGTAAGCGCTCGGATCTGAGTAGTGTTGAACTACGGCAACCCCAATGACACCCCGCGGGGTCTTCAAGGGCGTACCGAGCCAGATGGGCGATGGCCTCCCAACCGAGTCTGCCTCCCCTGCCTCCGTTAGCCTTCTGTGTGTTTCTTCATCTACCAGAAGCGGCTTTCCAGTTCTGCGGACATAATCGGTAAGACTCCTCTTCAGCTGGCGCGTCGAAAAATCTGTTTCCTCGTCCTGGTCAACACTATAGGGGAAGGAATACTCTTCCTTCTCGGCGTCATAAAGGGCAACATAGTAATTGGCGGTATCGATCAAAGTGCCCAGAGCTTCGTCAGTAGTCTTCAGGAATTCCTCGAGGTTCGCCGTGGAGGTGACTGCTTGAGAAATCCTGAATAATGCCGACTGAATCTCCTCCGCCTTCTTGCGCTCAGTGATGTCAGTCACCATCCCGAGAGTGCCATTGTAGTTACCCTCACGATCGTAGAGGGGAGAGGCCGAGACCAAAAGAGAGCAGTGGCTTCCGTCCCGGTGGCGCATCTCGGTTTCGTAGTGGCTGGACGTACCCCACTGTCTCTTCCCAATCTCCATCTGGAAGGCTTCAAACCGTTCCTCGGGCACGAACTCCCGCAGGTTTCTGCCGACCAGCTCTGAGGGCTCATATCCCAAAATGGAGGCAAATGCCTTGTTGACGAAAACAAGCTCCTCCCCCGGCGAAGTTATCCCGATTCCCTCCTGGGTGGTTTCAATCAGGGTGCGGTATTTCTTCTCCGATTCTCCTAAGGCTTTTTCCGCCTCCTTCTGCACGGTAACGTCCCGGACGCTGCCGATTAGGCTCACGGGGTTGCCGTCTCCGTCACGAATGACAGTGCGGTTATCGCTGAACCATCGGTATTCACCGTCGTGGTGTTTCCAGCGGTATTCAATGGTTGGCGCCAACCCGTCCTCGACCGCCAGTCTGAGGACATTCCTGAAGTGCATCATAAATCTGTCGCGGTCCTCGGGATCTATTCTCCTTAGCAAACCTTTAACGCCCAAGAGAATGAATTCCTGAGGGGTGTAACCGCCCAGTTCCACTACCGAGGGGCTGACGTAATCGAAATCACCGGTCCTGAGGTTCAGTTTGTACAACACATCCCTGGAGTTCTTCACGGCAAGACGCAATTGCTTCTCGCTTTCCCGCCGTTTCTCCTCGGCCCGTCTAAATTTGCCAAAGACCGTAGATATGACGACGCCGAATATGACACAACACCCGAGCACGAGAGTTCGGACGTATATCTCGTGAGGAGGTATCTCGTAGATCAGCAATCCCCAAAATGTCCCCTGATAAAAAATGAAGCAGTCCAGAGCAGCATCAGCCACCCAAAGGAGCAGGCCGAGAAGAATTGACAGAACGATGACCTTGTGTTCAGTTCTCATGACTTCTCCCCCCTCCGGCTGCGCTCGCTCCGGAGCCGCCCTTTTGGCAACTCTGCAACTCAAGTAGCCAGGGTAGGGTGAGGGTCAGGCCCGATTCCCGGCGGTCAGCCCCCAATGAGAACTCAAAGGGTTGGTTCGACCCTATCGGGTCTTCAGAAGTCCAGCCGGTCAACTCCTTTGACTGGCCATCGACTCTCTGTACCACGCACTACCTCTATAGACAACACCGATCCCGCCAGTTGCCTGCAAAGAGCCCTCGAGAGCACTTCTCTCTCTCTCAGACTTACAGGCCCGCGTGAAGCAAGATGTGGAACCGGGGAAGTCGTTTACGTGACCTTCCCCCCCCATTTGCGAATATCCGTTAGAGATTACGGTTCGCTCACTTCACTTCGAGCCCCCCCTGGATCGGCGGGCTCCCCCCTTTGCTTATGTTACCCTTTATTTTTTCGGCAGCTAAGCGTGAACGCATTAGCGCTTGCGGTAAATCAGATGGGCGCAAACCGGGTCCCCCTTGGGGCGGCTGCGGGGGACGGCGTAACCGAGATTGTCGCCTAAAAGCTCCACCACCGTCTCCTCCATGGTGGTGTGAGCGGCACAGATATCCGGATTGGTGAAGGGATAGGGACACTCCGGCAGTTCGATGACGACGCGGTCATCGGAGAACTCCGTCACCTCCCCCTCGGAGTTGATGTTCTCGAAGATTCTGACCAAAAGCAGCCCCAGCTCCTCGGCACTCCCATTGTGGACATATTTCTTACTTCTGGCGGCGATCTCCTCTCCGTATGTGCGGCTCACCTCTCTGATGAGGTCCAAACCGGCCTCACCGAAGCGGCCGTATAAGCCCTCGTAGATGCTGTTGATGCGGCCCATCAAAGCTCTGCTAATGCTCCGATATCTCTTCTCCAGAGGCACCGGCTCCCAGTCTACGCCTTGAGGAAGTTTTATCATCAGTTTTCTCCTTCTTCTGGCCGCAAAAGAGAGAGACCACAGCGACGCTTGTGAAAAATAGAACTAGTCGAGATGAAAGCTTACTCACTCCCCGAAAACGGAGCTAGCTTCTCTTTTCCTTTCCAAAAACCCGGACAACTTAACCCAGCCGAGAATATACGAAGGAGAGGTTCGATTATCAATGAAAATCGTGGCTTTAGAGCCAGAAGCTCTAAGTCAGAAGCTCCTCCGGAATGAGGATGTTCTTCAAGCCAGTATTTAGGCGATAGCCTCCCATGCGGTTGTTGTCGATTATGAGGCTGCCCTTGGGGCAGTGTGGTTCTAAGGCTCTCTTCAATCTCCAGAGATAACGGGATTGATTATCTCCCGCCTCGAAGTCGAATTTATTAATCCAGCCTCCCTCCTTTTTGTACAATGCCCCCACCAGCTTCAGAAGATAGTGGTAGAGCTTGTAGGTCAGAAGCAGACTTTTCCCGTTCACCTCCACCAGGAAGCGATTCTTGACCGCCTTGCCCTCGATTCTCAACCTGGTTATGCCCGCAGGTGAATCTTCAGTCTCCTTCACCCTTTCCGAATTGCCCCTATCGACCCTCTCGCTTTCAGAACTCAATGAATAAGTCCCGAACGATAGATGAGAGACTCTTCGCCTCTTCCTCCGCTCTTTGAACTCTTCTGCTGCCTGCTTTAACGACAGCGCCAGCTTTTCGGGGAGCAGTTTCGTGAGATCTTCGATGTCCGCTTCCAGAACTGAAGGGAGGTCAATGATGCCAGACTGTTTCAACCTCCAGAGGAAATCCCTTCCCATCCCCGGAAGCCTGAGAGTGGCAAGCTCGAAGCCCGGCGGGCTGATCCCGAAAAGCAGGGAGATCGCAAACTCCTCAATCCTTCTGAGGTAGCGTTCCTCCATCGCTTTGGCCTCTCCCAGAGAGACCACCCCCCTCAGAAGCCAGCTGGTCCTCTCCGCAATCCTCCGGATCGTCCCCGATAAGACCTGATACTTTTTCTCGATTTCAATGGTGGTCATCTCGCTTGTCCAGTCGGAGAGAATCAGAGCCACTTTCAAGTGGCGGATCTCTCTGGTGTTGCCGACAATCTCGCCACTTATAAGCCCCGACAATTCTGGTGACGAAACATCCGCCCCTATGGCCCCGCGGAAATGACCCCGCCTCTTCTCGAAATCTCTCACCGGCAGGTAGTTCTCGTCGCCATCCGGTGTCTGACATAGGTGGAAGACCCAGTCGGGCAGAGTGAAGCCCTCTCCCTCCCCAAGCAGTCTCAATATCGCCCGTCCGGTATCCAGCTTCAGTCCCAAGGCGGCGAAAGCCTCCCCCAACTTCGTCCCGTTGAATCCGGAGGATGTTGTCCGCAGAAGCTGAAGCTCCAAAAGCCGGCTCAGGCTATTCTCGATCTGGGCTGTGGAGACTTCCTCGCCCCCGCAGAGTTGCCCAATCTTCTCTAGATGCCTCTGGAGAGCGGGGAAATCCCTTGCCGAGCCGGAGATGACCAGATCCAGGATAATCTCCGGCAGAGACAGAGTTCTTTTCGTGGTGGACAACTCCCCGGAGCCGCCACGGATATACTTGTCCCACAACAGCTCGCTCTGGAGCTTATTCGGAGCGATCACCAGAGAGCGCCCGAATTCTGCCTCCGCCCCCAAACGACCGGCTCTACCGGACATATTCTCGAACTCTCCCCTGCTGATCGGCACCAGGACAGAGCGGTCACAATCGGGACTGTGGAAGTATTTCTGTGTCTCCAGAAAGACGTTCTTGGCGGGGAGGTTCACCCCCATCGCCAGGGTGGTGGTGGAGCAGAGAAGCCGAATATCACCGCAGCGAAAACCGCTCTCCACCAAAAACCTCTCCTCCAAATTCAGGTCCGCATTGTGAAAGGCGCATCCGGCCTGCAGGCAGGTGACCAGACCCTGCGACAGAGTGGTCTCCTCTAAGTCCTTCAGGCACTCCAGGGAACTCGTCGCCGGCGGCAATTTCAACCTCTCGGCGAAGGCTCGGGCACAGACAATGGTGTCAGGTCTGGATTTAAGGAAGACTAAAACCTGCTCCTCGCCTGAGGTGAACTTCTCCACCGCAGCGAAAAAGCCCTTGAGGTGAGGGTAAGACCCCTCCTCTTCAACCTCCTCATGTGGGAACAGCAGTTCGGACGCTTCCGAGAGGTCGTTGAATCTGCGATACCTGAACTCTCCGGATTCCAATACACCTCTTAAGAGCTCCACCGGCCGATTTCTCTCGTGGAGGACGCGGGCATCGATGAGAGAGGCAACCTCTCTTAAGTCTCCTCCCAGCGGTGCCAGACACAGCAGTCGGGGAGCATTAGCCCCTTCCGATATTTTTGTCAGGATTAGAGAGAGAACCTCTCCTCGTTTTTCATCCCCCAGCATCTGAAGTTCGTCGATTATCACCAGATCCAGGGTTTTCAGAAGGTTTATGTTTTTAACTAAAAAGCGGTTGAACTTCTCGTAGATGATGACGGCGAGGTCGAACTGAGCTTTTGTGATCATCTCGTCGAACTCAGACCGGTCGGCACTGGATATGACCACCTTCAATCCTAACGGTTCATATTTGCCCCTGAAGTCGAGGAATTTCTCCTCTGCCACCGCCTTGAGGGGAACCAAGAAAACCACCTTCTTCAGTCTGGAGATGGCCCCGATGGTGGCTATCTCGGCACAAAAAGTCTTGCCGGAGGAGGCCGGGGCTGAGATTATCAGGTTTTCCTCCCCTAACAATTCTCCCTCCTCAATGGCCTTCACCTGCAGCGGTAAAAGCTCGGTATAACCCGACTCCCTCCAGGAGGGTAAAACCTTTTCGGAAATACCGAAACGACTTAGATAACCTACCTCCATGGTCATCCCCTTCCCTTTGGACTGCGCTTGAGTTGTGGCTTAACAGTCTCCCCAGCCGCATTGCCGGCAGAGGAAACAGTTGCCTTCCCTTAGGAGTTGAGAGTTACAGATGGGGCAGTGGACTCTGAGGCACTTCTCGCAGATATAGTATCTGCCGTCGTGAATCAATCTTCCCCCACACCTGCATTTTTCGCTGACCAAAAGGTCATATTGCATCTGCCGGACCATAATTCACCTCCGAAAACTGAGCTGGTCATCTCTCCTATCGGCGCATTTTCAATATACTGCACATTTGTGCTGCTGTCAAGTAAAAAAAACAAAAAAACTCTGACAGAATCTGTCAGTTTGTCCAGAAACGGGGATGCGGGGATGAATTCCCCGCACTACGGTTCGAGAGACAGACAACAGTGCTGTCGGGAGTTTCCTCCCGACAGAGGCCATCAGGTGATCATATGACCCGTATGGGTAACACTGCAACCACCATGAATCTGCTCAATCTGCTTAATCTGCTGTGAATGAACTCCCGGTGGAAGTAAGGGGATGGGTCATCCGAGCAATTTCAGATAGCCACAAATAGCTAAGGCAGGGGTTGAACCCCTGCCCTGCACGCCAAGTATCGAACACCCACATTCGACAGCACCGGAATTGCCCAATCGGTTGGTATCTGATGCCCCGTCCGATACCGGCGGGCTCACGGATCAGGGCACCCACAGGACAGAGTGACCGTAGGGGTGGGGATTTATCCGACCCAGGCGGATGCGGGGATGAATTCCCCGCTCTACGTTTCGAGGATATCAGAACAGAAAATGAAGGTCTCTCACCACAGGGTGGCCAATTCATCGCCGCCAGAAAAAGAACTCGGTAAGGAAATGCGAATATCAAGAAAGGGCAAAAAGGTAAGAAAATGCTTGACAAAAACTTACACAGGGCTACCTTGAATACGGTAAGTAGAATTAGAAACAGCAACCTTGAATCTTCATCTGTGGCTCATGGCCCGTTCGTGGACATATTCCGGTTTTCGGATCGTTCCTTTCTATCTAAAGCAGTAATGGAGGTGGTCTAAATTGAAATTCGGATCTAGATCAGCAGTTGCAGCTCTCGCCCTTTTGCTTATCTGTTTATCCTTAGACGGCATGTGTGACACACCTGAGTTGATGCCCGGATGGCCCTTTTTCCTATCC
>JBHIBM010000066.1:0-8142 GCA_046759085.1 Candidatus Zixiibacteriota bacterium | reverse complement strand
AGGAAGCTGCCGACGGCCAACCCAAAGAGAAAGACGATAATTGGTAAGAAGGGGAAACTCTGCATCGATGGTTGCACTCTCAAATATGTCCCATAATTCTTGGCCAAGATAGATGGCAACTCGTCATTTTGCAACACCGAAAGGAGAACCAAAACTGAAAGCAAAGGTGACCAGGGCTGCTTGGCTGCAAGTCGGCCTTTGATTTCTTATCGACAGTCTCCGAGAGAAACCAATCGTGAACAGGAGAGAGGGCGAAGCCAACTGTTCACTACTCACCAATTTAGGGAATCTGGCACCGGGGGAAGCTTCACTTGTGCTGAGAAGCTCTCTGGGAGATAGAAAAGGGGACTGCCGAAGCAGTCCCCTTCTTTCTCCCTATCTGGAGGGTCCCTTAACCGGTGACGTCGTTGATGGTGTTGGTTAACGTTCCCGCCCCATTGATCGTCCAGGTGTCAATCGTGGCGTCATCGTCTAAGTTCGCGGTGCCGGTGCAGGTGAAGCTGGTGCTGTCGGCCACCATGGCGAAAGAATATCTGGCGCTGGCCATGATCTCCACACCGATGGTGGCAAAGCCGGTGGGGGCGCTGGCAGAGGCGCTAGCTCCGTTCAAGGCGTAAGTGTCATTCTCTTGCTTGTAGGTCCTCTGCATGACGTAGATCTGCTTCAAGAGCTGTTTTGCCTCCGACTGCTTGCTCTTGGTGGTTGCCTGCATGAAACGGGGGATGGCAAGAGCCGCTAGGATTCCGATGATGACCACCACGATCATCAGCTCGATGAGGGTAAAACCCCTCTGGTTGTAGTTGTACTTCATTTTGCTTAACATATCGCACCTCTCCTTTGAATTTTGAAGGTTATTGTTTTCGTCAAACGCTCTTTCTTGTGTCTCTCTCTCACCTCCTGTTTTTAGCTCTCTGCATCCGCAAATGACATACCGGCTGGAGGCTTAAATCTCGATGGGCCTCTATCTCTCTGGGATACAATGGATATAGTTCGCTTGAGTGGGCTTTCTCCTATGCTCTGTCCCTCTTTTGGAGCGTAACCATCCCGGTTTCGATATCCTTTTTTGCGAATTGCGAAATCGCCTCCCAGAATCATCTGAATCCAAGTCTCCACGTTGCCTAATCATTTGCTGAACCTCTGCTTACCTCGGGAACTGAGGGTTTCTCGTTCCTTGCATTAGTATCGGAATATTTATCCAACTCCTGACTGCCTCTTTACCGCTTAAGGAGACTATTTTCAATTCTGGTCAGATCAAGGAGTTCCATCGGGTCCTTTGCGAATCAACGGATGTGCGCAGAAAACACAGCCCCCAAGCAGTCTTGTTCTCTCCCTCCAGCTGAAGTTACGATTAGCTGTTGACGTCGTTAATTGTATTAGTCAGCGTACCACTCTGGTCAATGGTCCAGGTGTCGATCGTGGCATCATCATCCAAGTTGGCCGTGGCGGTGCAGGTGAAGGTGCTGCTGTCGGCCACCATGCTATACGTGTATCTGGCGTTGGTCATGATTTGAACGCCGATGGTCCCAAAACCGTCGGGGCTGGTGCTGGAGGCCGTTGCTCCGTTACAGCCGTAGGTATCCTTCTCTTGCCAGTATACTCTCTGCATGGTGTAAACCTGCTTTAAGAGCTGCTTGACTTCTGACTGTTGCTTGGCTTTGCTGACGGCGCTTGTAAACCTGGGGATTGCCAATGCAGTGAGGATGCCGATGATGACAACCACCATCATCAACTCGATGAGGGTAAAGCCTCTCTGTTGATGTGCGAATCTCAGTTTCTTCAACATCACTCCCGCCTTCTTTGGACGTCAAAACTGATTGTCACTAAAAGGTATCGTCTGGGTGTGGCCCTTTTTTCACCCCGGCTTTCGCTTTTCCATGTGCAAATTACGTTCCGACTAGAACCGTGAATTTCGGCCACCGCCTATCTCTCTGAGAGACAACAGATACAATTGGTTTGTAGTGTGGTTTCTCCCATACTCCAGTTTTTGGCGCCGTCGCCTTAGTTCCGTCATTTGGTCGCGGCTACCAAATACAAGGGGATCCGATTTTATTCTATCGTTCGCCCAGCTCAATTACGGTAGGGGAACCCAGCCATTCTTTAGCCTCTCCTAACCTCGGAACACGGGCCTAACTCGCAGCTGCGGGATAGTTGGGTTGCTGTGAAGCAGTAGCCCCCCGAGCCCCCCTTGTCTGCTCTGGAGTTCAAGATCCTGAGTCGTTGCTGATACGGACCAAGGTGCCGGTCTCATCGATCTGCCATATATCATCGGTGGGGTCATCGTCCAAGTTGGCGGTGGCGGTGCAGGTGAAGGTGCTGCTGTCGGCCACCATGGTGTAAGTGTATTTCATGTCGTCTATGATTTGAGCGCTCAGGGCTGCGAAACCGTCGGGGTTGGAAGCAGAGGCGGTCGCGCCGTCGCAACCGTAGGTGTTGGTTCCCAGCCAGTGTAGTCTCTGGGCGGTGTAAACCTCCTTCAGAGTCCGCCTCACCTGTGTTTGCTGCTGGGCCTTGTAGATGGGAGCGAATGTCTGCTGTGTGGCCTTCATGACGAGAGCCCTAAAGCTCGGAACTGCCAGCGAGGCAGCAATTCCCAGAATGACAATCACCAGCAACAAGCGGATGAAGGTAAGACCTCTCTGTTCATGAGCGAACCCCGATTTCCTTGGCATCGGTCAGCTCTCCTTGAAACGCTGAAAAACTTATGGTCATAAGAACCTATCGTCTGCGCCCGGACTTTTTTCACCTTTGCATAGGCGTTTCTTTGTGCAGACTACTTCCCACTTGGAAACTGGGATTCGGACGCTGGCTTATCTTTCTGGGAGACAATAGATTCAATTCGCTCGGCGAGGCTTGCTCCCTCACCTCTCCTTTCTTCAACTTGCGGTCAAATCCGTTTTCGCCGGTTTTTTTTGCAGATCGCAGTGTCGTTTCTCAGCCTCTTTTTTGACAGTCCCGAGCAGTATCGACAGAGCTGACCAAATCTTCTACATCGTGAAGATTGACTCGAGGCCGGTTGTGAATCGCTACGATTTTGGAGCTGCCTGTGATCTTATCTACCGGGGCGGTTGAGCCTATATGGTATCTCGCTTTTGCAGAAAGCGGTCGATAAACGTGGGTGATTCTCTTATATATCCTTCTTGTAGATAGAGAAATAGTAGCCTCTTCAGTATGTGGATTGTACTCGCTCTCATCCTGCTTCTCATGATCTACGGCTTTTGGGAATACCGAAATCACCAGCGGAACTTAGATTCGATTCCGGTCAGAATTCACATCAACGGCTCCCGGGGCAAATCTTCAGTGACGCGTTTGATAGGAGCGGGTTTGCGAGCCGGGGGTAAGAGAGTCTTGACCAAGACCACTGGCAGCAAGCCCCGCATAATTGTGGAGAACGGGGAGGAGTTTCCGGTAATCCGCCCCGGCAGGGCGAACATAATCGAGCAGTTGAAGATCGTCCGTAAGGCGGTTTCCCGCAGAGTGGAAGTGGTGGTGCCGGAATGCATGGGAATTCAGCCGCACCTGCAGTATGTCTCAGAACATCAGATGGTTAGATCCACCGTCGGGGTCATCACCAACGTCAGACCCGACCATCTGGATGAGATGGGCCCAACCTTGGAGGAGGTGGCGGACTCCCTTTGCAATGCCATCCCCAGAGGAGAAGTGCTCTTCAGCACCGGGAGAGAAAGGCTTCAAACGATTCAAAGGTGGGCAGAGGGGATTGGGACCAGAGTCCATGCTGTCAGCTCCTCCAATATCAGTTCTGAGGAGCTGTCCGGTTTCAGCTATTTGGAACATAGAGAGAATGTGCCCTTGGCGCTGTCGGTCTGCGAGCATTTGGGGGTTGTCAGAAAGACCGCTCAGGTTTGCTTTCTCCCCCTTTGATGCAGTGAGATTGGAGATAGATTATTATTACAACACTAAGACTGTTAGTTTGGCAGAAGAGTCACTTGCCGATAGGTTAGAATACACTTCCAACGAGGTCCGCTTGGGGCTTAAGTACGAGTATTAATTCCGCTTAACTTCAACTTTGTTAGCAACCTGGACCGACCTTGGAGTACTCTTGGAGCACATCAATTCGTAAAGCAATAACTTGACGGCACCTTCAAATAAGATTACATTAGTTCGGCTTAAGCAATTGGGGTGGTTTTCTCTGCTCAAAGGACAGTAGAATCCTTCGGTAGGGCAGTACGCAGGAGCCCTGGTCTCACTTCAATGTTGACGGGCTCATTGCTGAGTGAATATTAATGTGTAACCAGGAAATTCGTCATGTTCCAATTGTTGCAGTCGCCCTGGGCTGAGCATTTTGACTCTCTTATCAAACAAGCGCACCTGTCTTTGGTGATTGCGTCGCCATACGTGGGAAGAGGGCCATGCAATAGGATTACAGATATTAAATCAAGCCCCGAGGAAAAGAATGGGCTCTCCATATTAGTCCTTACTGATCTATCACGTAATACTCTGTTAAGCTCAGCGACGGATGTTTCTGCTCTCTGTGATATGTCGGATGCATTTCGCCAAATGGAGATAAGATTCCTTCCCAGTATCCACGCTAAGGTTTACGTGGCGGACGACAAACTAGCAGTCATCACTTCAGCCAACATGACAAACAGCGGTTTGTTGAACAACTTTGAATATGGTGTGAAGGTAGATAAGAGAAGTCTTGTGCGCAGGATAAAAGCTGATATAATAGAGTATGCTGCATTAGGAACGCGAATTGAGCCAGCCAAGCTGAAGTTTCTTGCGCAGATCTCATCCGAGCTAAAGCGTATTCGCGCTGAAGTTGAAGTAAGTGTAAAGAGCCGGCTTCGCAAGGAATTCGAACGTCGACTTAGCAATTTTGACGAGGAGATTATCAGAGCAAGAGCAGCTGGCAGAGCACGACACGCAATTTTTGCGGATGCAATTCTGTATTTGCTGGCTCGTAGGCCATTGCCCACTGTCGAACTGCACCCACTCATTCAAAGCATTCACCCAGAGTTGTGCGATGACAGTATCGATCGTGTTATCGATGGGCGACATTTTGGGAAGAAATGGAAGCACGCTGTACGAACAGCTCAGCAAAATCTCAAAGAAGCTGGGAAAATAGAGCTCAGGGAAGGGGTGTGGTATCTGAAGAGGAAATCACGATCTCTAGGGAGAAGAGTCCGTTGATCGGTGGAGAATTCTACTGCTATAGCCCGCTAAGATGCCCGCACCTGCACAGTGGGTTACCATTGAGCGCGTTAGAGTCAAAGATGCAGTTAATCCTATATGGTGGCTTGCGAAAACGGTGAGGCCAAAGGCTTCTAATCGACGTGTTCTAAAACCTTATACCAAAAGCATGAGAAATTTGCTGAAAAGGGGTTATAACGAAGGACCCAGACCCTCTGGGCACGTTGTTTCAAAGAAATGGGGCAAGCGGCAGAAGGGCTCAATTCCACCCAATCTGATTGTCGCCGCAAACACCCGAAGCTGTGACAGATACCTCAAGGCCTGCAAGGAACTCCGACTTGAGCCTAACCCTTCACGCTTTGTTGAGGCTGTTCCGGAGTTTTTTATTAGATTCTTGACAAGACGAGGCGATACAGTGCTAGACCCCTTCAGCGGTAGCAATGTCGTGGGCGAAGTGGCTGAACGCTTGGGACGGAAATGGATCTCTGTTGAGATCAACCTGGACTATGTGGTCGGGTCCGCTTTTCGCTTTGTCGGTGTCGGTGACAGTGTCTATCGAGAGTATCGGAAGAAGCTGATGCCATCGACGAAGTCAGCCGGATGTGATGGATTATGTGAAGTCTCCATGTCCGGCGCCGCCCTTCAAGAAACTATATGTACTCTCACCTTTTCTTGACAGTCTGAACAATCCTCCCTCTGTCAGTTTGGAGACGATTTCATTTTCCTTTCATCCGCCGTTCTCCGATAATGGTAGCGCAGAGTGAGCTCCACAAACCAGAGTTACAACAGAGCCTACCCCAATGTTTTTGCAATCCAATCGCCCACAAAATGAGTTGTAATTATGACCACCAGTGCGATCAGCAGGTGTTCTGTGATCACTCTCCAAGGATTGGCCTTTTGCTCTTTGGCAATGTAGAAGCTGAAAACTCCTAATAGAGATAGCCCCCAGACTATACTCACGATGATCGCAGTTGTAAGCTCAAAAAGCAGGATCGGAACGACAAATGTCGCTGCGAAAATGAACTTGGTCACGAAAGTGCAGATTGTTGATTCCCATATCTCTTTTGTCGTATGTCTGTTCTCGGACTCTTCAGAAACATGTATGCCCAGTGCGTCTGAAAATGCGTCTGCTATGGCTATTGTCAAGATGCCGCCGATGACCACAAGCCCGGAGTGAGTCCCGGAATGTAAGCCGACCATTAGCCCGAGCGTTGTGATTATCCCAGAAGTCAAGCCGAAGCTGAATCCTGTTTTCAGTGAATGTCTCATCCAGGTATTAGCTCACTCCAAACCGCAAATTCGCCTAACTTGCTTTATACGAAATATTCTCACAGAAAACAACCCAAAGCTCTTGTGTTCTGCCAGCCCCTTATGCAGTTAACTCTGAGATTCGCGGTTGCCCGTCTGGCAAATCTGAAAGAGGGCGGCTTATTCCGGTCAAGCCAAAGGAGTGCTATAATCAGAGGTGAGACCGCATTCTATAAGTGGTGTTCTTCCTAATCCCACAGGGTTCACTCCAATAAGGTTGTCTTACTCTCACCTCAGGTGTAAACTTCACTTAAGTTCAGTCAAGACTGTTCAAGTTGCGTCAACTCCTTCGAGGTCTGTGGTTGGAAGATTGCGGGGAAGGCCCCCAGTTCCTGCACCGTTTGAGCTTTTCCATTCGTGGTGATCTCACATATGGATATCTGGTATGCTCTGGCCGGTTTTAATGAAAGAGTCTCTCTCGTAGTGATCTTAGTCCTTGCGTCAGCACAGACTATGGACTATAATTGAGAAGGATAATGGAGGGTAAGCGCCTGAATCGAGAGACCCAGAGAAAGCTCCAGTCCTTATCGTTTCTGATTGGTAACACCCCTTTGCTGGAAATCAAGTTCAAATTGAGGGGCAAGAGGCGACGCATTTTTGCCAAGGCGGAGCACCTGAACATGACCGGGAGCATAAAGGACCGAATGGCGCTCCACATCCTGAGGCGGGCGTACGCTGCGGGGCGTCTCCGACCCGGGGACACAATCGTAGAAGCCACAAGCGGCAACACCGGGATCTCGTTTGCTGCCATTGGTAGGGCCCTGGGACATCCAGTTACGATCTTCATGCCGGATTGGATGAGCCAGGAGCGTGCCGATTTGATTCGGAGTCTCGGCGCCACGATCAAGCCGGTGACGCTCCGAGAGGGGGGATTTCTGGGTAGCATTCGAATGGCGGAAGAGATGCATCGAGAACGCAGTGATTGTTTTCTACCCGGCCAGTTTTCCAACAGCGACAACGTTGAGGCTCACTTCGAGACAACCGGACCGGAACTGTGGTGGCAGCTCCACTACAACGGGCTCGTTCCGGACGCCTTCGTCGCCGGCGTGGGCACCGGCGGCACCATAATGGGAGTAGGGAAGTTCTTGCGATCCCAGCATCCCGGAATCAGGATCCACCCTATGGAACCGGCCAACTCCCCGACCCTCTCCACCGGGAAGAGAGAGGGGAAACACCGTATCCAGGGGATTTCGGACGAGTTCGTTCCCCCTATCGTTGATCTGGACAGCCTCGAGTCTATCGTTGACGTCTTTGATGGTGACGCAATTCTGATGGCGCAGAAATTGGCGCGGGAGCTCGGGCTGGCAGTGGGGATTTCCTCCGGCGCAAATTTCGTTGCGGCGGTGCTGGTTCAAGATGAGATTTCCGATTCCGTTACAGTGGCAACTGTCTTTCCTGACGATAACAAGAAGTACCTGAGCACCGATCTGATGAGGGAGGAACCGCCCCGACCCGACTATATTTCACCCAGGGTGGAACTTCGCGGTTACTCCGCTTTCAAACGTGCATGTCACACCTGCTGCGACTTCAGGAGTTGCACCGAGAAGCAATCGCACGTCCGAACAGCGAGTTCATTCAAGTAGTCGGCTCCATTTTTCACTACACGGGCGCAAATGTCTCTGCGGGGAGCAGAAGAGGGTATGTTGCTTGACGCTCCCGAGGTCGGAGCGAACTCAAGCTCCAACC
>JBHIBM010000065.1:0-8185 GCA_046759085.1 Candidatus Zixiibacteriota bacterium | reverse complement strand
ATATCTGGCACCGATTGATTACCGACAAGTGCTTGCCATTCACCAAGATTTCTTGACCGAGAACGGAACAAAGCACCGGGATCTAACGTAACAATAAGCCTGAAGAGTAGAAAGATAGGTGGCGAGGTTGATTTTTCTGAAAAAAGCAGTATTATGAGTTGTTATATGAGAAAGTCAGACTCGGAGGATCGCCGAGAGTGAGGAATTCTAGAGCTACGATCAAGAATCTGCTGGTGCTTTCGACGCTGGCGGTGTTTTTCATCGCTGTTGGCGTATTTGTGGCCTCCAACTTGAACCTGCCGGGAGAAACCGAGGCCGAGATTCGAGAAGGACAACCGCCACTTGGCGACCGCTTCCTTTATGGACAACACAGCCCCTTCGCCACCATCGCCGAGAGGGTAAAGCCGGCAGTGGTGAACATCTCCGCGGAGAGCGTTCGGGAGAGACCCTATCATGGGCTCTTTCCTTACAACGATGAGTTTTTCCGGCGCTTCTTCGGCATTCCTCCGGAGCGATTCCGGACCCCACAGAAGAGCAGATCCTTGGGGAGTGGTTTTATCATCACTGAAGACGGTTACATCGTCACCAACAACCACGTGATTAAAGACGCCACCAAGATAACAGTGAAGCTGTCCGACAAAAGGCAGTTCCGGGCGGAATGGGTGAGGACCGACCCAGAGACAGATTTGGCGGTCTTGAAAGTGGAGGCTGAGTATAGGTTGCCGACAGTTGAACTCGGGGATTCCGACTCCATCCGGGTGGGCGATTGGGCAATGGCGATCGGCAATCCCTTTCCGGAGCTGGGGCTCGATCGCACCGTGACCGTTGGAGTCGTATCGGCACTGGGGAGAAAAGGGTTTTCGTTCGGAGGCGAAAGTCCCTCCTACCAAGATTACATCCAGACTGACGCCTCCATCAATCCCGGCAATTCAGGCGGGCCCTTGGTTGGGATCAGCGGTGAGGTGATCGGGATCAATTCCGCGATCATTAGCCCCTCTGGAGGCAACATCGGCATCGGTTTCGCCATCCCCATAAACTTAGCCAAGCCGGTTATCGAACAACTGATCTCCTCCGGGACGGTGGCGAGGGGCTACCTGGGGATTATGCCTCAACAGATAGACAGGGACATGGCCGAGGCGCTGAGCTTGACCACCACGGAGGGAGTTCTGGTATCAGAGGTGACCGAAGACTCCCCGGCGGAGAAGGCTGGCTTTGAAGTTGGGGACGTGATCTTGAACTTCGGAGGCAGCAAGATAACGGATCTGACCCAATTCCGGTTCTTGGTAGCCTCCAAGAAACCGGGCGAGCGGGTGGAGGTCGAGGTTCTGAGAGATGAGAAAACAAAAGCTCTCAAGGTCAAGCTCGGGGATCGGGCTGAGTACCTCAAGTTGGCTTCGGCTGGAAGGCAGCGTGACAAAGGGGAGAGATATTGGCTCGGACTTGAGGTCGTCACCATGACTCGGGAGTTGGCTCGGCAATATAATATCAAGTATGTTCACGGGGTTCTCGTTGTCGGTGTCTATCCCGGGAGTGCTGCTGACGATTCCGAGCTCCAAAGACTGGATATCATCTTGGAGATAGACGGGAGGCGCATAGAGACTGAGAGAGACTACAATAAGGTAGCTAACTCGTTGAAAAACCGCAAGAAAGCCGTCTCCTTCTTTGTGAACCGGGGAGGAATCAATCAGTTTGTGGCAGTCAGACCAGAATGAGGTGGAGAAGGGAATCTAGGTGTATCAAATCTAAGCAGGAAAAAAACTGGGAACCTTTTTTGCGCTGATTGGTTTATAACTTGGATAGATGTAACCATCAAACACCTGTAACACGGTGACTTAAGCGAGCTTTTAAGGAGCGTGGTAGTAAATTGGCAAAAGCTTCCAGAAGGTACCGCGACGAGGATCGTTCTCTGGATCTCTACCTGAGGGAGATCGGAGAAACCCCCCTGATTACCGCTGAAAGAGAAGTAGAGTTAGCTAAGAGAATCAAGCTGGGCGACCACGAGGCCCTGGAGAAGTTGACCAAGGCAAACTTGCGCTTCGTAGTTTCAGTGGCAAAGCAATACCAGAACCAGGGATTGTCGCTTGCCGACCTCATTAACGAGGGGAACATCGGCCTTATAAAGGCCGCCAAGAGGTTCGACGAGACCCGTGGTTTTAAGTTCATCTCCTACGCCGTCTGGTGGATTCGGCAGGCGATTCTGCAAGCACTTGCAGAACAGTCACGCATCGTGCGCCTGCCGCTGAATCGAGTGGGGACTTTGCACAAGATCGGGAAAGTCTCTTCCAGCTTAGAGCAGGAGTACGGTCGGGAGCCCTCTCCGAATGAGATCGCCAGGGAGCTGGAGCTCTCCGAGTTGGAGGTCTCTGACACCCTCAAGATCTCTAACTCTCACCTATCCTTAGATGCTCCCTTCTCGGTCTCGGAGGACAACAGCCTGATCGACGTCTTAGAGGATGAGTTCCAGCCCTCCCCGGATGAGAATCTCCTGGACGACTCTCTGAGGATTGAGATCGAGAGAGCGCTGGATACCCTCACCCCGAGAGAGGCGGAGGTGATCAACCTTTACTTCGGTCTAAACGGCGAGAAGGCTCTGACACTGGAGGAGATTGGAGCCAGGTTCGGGTTGACTCGCGAGAGGATTCGGCAGATCAAGGAGAAGGCTGTCAGGAGACTCAGACACACCTCCCGCTCGAAGTCCCTTCGTGCCTACCTGAACTAGTTATCACGACGCCAGGGAATTGCGGGCAAAGCCGATCGGCTTTGCACTTTGCTTTTTGATGCTGGACTCAACGTAGAAATGAGTAGGCTGGCTCATCTCCTCTCGCTGTGTTTTTCTGCACCAGAAGCTCCCCAAGTTCGAAAGCCTTCTTTAGGATCTCTGGTTCTGCTGCGACCTTCCCCTTTCCCCAGGATTTGCTGACGTAGAAAATCTGTCCGACACTCTCGATACTTGCCCAGGCGAAGAAGCCGGCAATTACTTTGCGAGCACATTCAAACTCCTGTCTCTCTCCTCCCACCAAAACCATCGCTCCCGACCTCTTCTTGTGAATCAGCTCTTTCAAATAGAAATCGCCCCCTTGGTTCTCTTTAGGAGTCTGTGGACGTAGACAGTTACAGCGGTCAATGAAAAGCTTCATCTGGGCGGAGACGGTGTCGAAATAGATCGGGGAGCCGAGGACAAAGCCGTCATACTCTCTCAACTGTTGGTAAAGGGGATCCATGTCGTCGCGCAGAAAGCATAGCTCCGGCTCGGGGCTTTTCCCACAGGATTGGCATGGCTTTATGACCAGCTCATTTAGAAGGACATGCTTGCATTCAGCCCCAGCGCTCTCGGCGCCTCTCATAATCTCACTGATCAGTATCTCGGTGTTGCCGCCTCCGATCGGAGAAGCATTCAAACCCAGGATCTTCACTGCTGACATCTTGCCTTTCAATACCGAAGCTGAATTCCTCCAAATATATCCTTTCCCGAGGAGACAAGCAACTGCAAGACTCGTCCCTGACCGACCTAAGCTGGGTTAGCGGTTGTTGGATCCACTAGAGTCTTCAGCAAGAAGGGATTAGTATATGGGAAACGGGGAAAGCGATTTACCACCTGCTATTCACTATTCACCGCTGGCGGTGCCATTTTTGGCTTGACTTTGATCGCTTTATACATACTTTATCGCCGTGCAGAAAGGCTTTGGAAGAACGGCCATACAGGCTTTCCTCATTATACTCCTCTCCGGAGTGGTGGGAATCGTTTACAATGCCGTTTCCTCAAGAGGCATCTCCCTCGTTGGGCATTGGGCGGAGGCCGATTCGACCGGATTTGTGATCCCGCTCTCATATCAAAAAGGGGACTCCTTGATCACCCTGGCTGATGCGATCACAAAATACCAGTCCCAGAACACCATCTTCTTGGATGCTCGCTATAAGGAGGATTACGAGCTGGGACACATTCGGGGGGCGATAAACCTCTCCTTCGATGATTTCTACGAGGTGTTGCCGGAGGTGGAAGAAAGGCTATCCAAGGAGAAAGAAATAGTCACCTATTGCGGCGAGATCGATTGTGACATCTCCCTCTTTTTGGGAAGGCTCTTGAAGGAAGAGGGTTACGAAAGGGTGATGGTGATGGTTCAGGGATGGGAAGGGTGGGTGAACGCCGGTCTGCCGACCTCGAAAGGTCCAAATCCCTAAAGATGAACATTCTCAAGACCATCCTCGCCGGTAAATACACCACCATGCTCTTCAGGCTGGCGCTGGGGGCGATTTTCATTTACGCCAGCATAGATAAGATCGCTCATCCGGCCGATTTCGCCAGAGCTATTTTCTACTTTCGAATCCTGCCCGTCTCCCTCGTCAACATCTTAGCGGTGGTTCTACCCTGGGTCGAGCTTTTCGCGGGGATTCTTTTGATCCTCGGTATCTTCACGAGAGGCAGCGTCCTTCTCATAAATGTTATGCTGATAGTTTTCATCGTTGCCATCGCCTATAACGTCCTTCGGGGCGTGGACATCGCTTGCGGATGTTTCACCGTCTCGCCGGCCGCGGAGAAGCACGGTCTGAGCCTGCTTTACAGAGACATGGGCATGCTCCTGATGGGTCTCCAGATATACTTCTTTGACAGGGGACTCCTCAGCCTTGCGAGGCGTAACCAAACTCGAAGTTCATGATTCCCTTGGTGACATTTCACCCTCTCTCATTCCTGATTTCACTACAGGAAACCGCAGAGTTAGTAAGAGATTGTTGAATGAGAGGAATAACGTTCCTTTTCGCATTCGTGTTGCTGTTCTCGATCATGTTCTTCCTCTCGTGCGGCTCAGAAGAAGAACATTCAAAGATCTCAACTCCCCGTGGAGTTGAATTGGAAACCATCCTGGATAGGCCTGCAGGCACCGCGAAGTTTCCCGCTATTGTGATTGCTCCCGGTCAAGGCTATCACATGCGACTTTCTCTGTTTGAGAAATTGGCCGCGGCGTGTGTCCAAAACGGCTTCGTCTGTCTGCGCTTCGATTGGGATTTCTACACGAAAGGTGAGGAGCCCTCCCCTGACTTCACCAGCGAGAAGGAGGAGCTGTCAGCGGCGATAGACTACTTGAAGGCTCTGGACTTTGTCGACCGCGACAAGATCTTCATCTGCGGCAAATCGATCGGTGCTCTGGTTGGAATCGACATTGCCCGTCAGGACCAGAGCTTGAAGGGATTGATCATCTTGACCTTCGGACTTCATCCACCTCGTCCTCCCTATAGCGTCTGGCCTAAAGCCCAGAGGCTTAGAGATGTGAAGATCCCGGTACAGATAGTATCGGGGAAGTCTGACCCCATTTGCCGCAGAGAGGTTTTAGACTCCTTAGTGAGCACCCTGACTCAAGAGCCGGAACTGGTCTACGTAAAGGGAAATCACAGCTTGAAGGGTGATACTGTCGAGGAAACCGAAGACAATGAAACGAGAGCGGGCGAGGCCGTTATAGATTTTATGAGGAGAAACCTGTAGTCCCCGGTCGGCTGAGGCACCTATTCAGAATCAAAGAGAGAATTCCCTGCCTCGAGGCCAGATGAGGGAATGCAGCTAGTCAAGGTAGCCCAGAGCCCGCAGGTGGTCTTTGGTGGCCTCCTCAAACTCGAAGATCTCTCCACTCTCATCGTATTTGATTAAACCCGAAACCGACTCCAGTTTCTCCTCATAGCCTCTCACTGTTTCTGGGCTTTTTTCAGCCAGATTCTCTCTTTCGCCCCGAGGAGAGGTCAGGTCGAAGAGAAGACGATTGCCGTTGGCGAACCAGATGAATTTCCAACTGTCGCCACGCATGGCGATTTGCTCTCCCTCATAACGGTCGAAATCTAAGTGTGAGAACTTCTTTTTGAGGGCGGCCCTATCGGGGAATTCCCCCTTGGCGGCAATGATGTGACGGGTCAGAACGAATTCCCTCTTGGAGCTATCGATTTCTCTCAGATCCTCGCTCTGGAATCTCTTAGGATCGAAGTCGGCGCCCGCGATCTCCCCCAGGCTGGTGAAAAGGTCAATGGTTGAGACCACTTTGTCCACCTTCGTCCCCGGCGGGAACAACCTCGGATGACGAATGATCAAAGGAACCCGCACGACCTCCTCCAAAGCGCAAAAGCCGTGAGAAATGAAACCGTATTCTCCGAAGAACTCACCGTGGTCGGCAGTGATTATCACGATGGTATCGTCGAGGATACCGATCTTCTCCAGAAAACTAATCAACTCTCGGATGTGTTCATCGACGTAAAAGATAAGGCCGTCATAGAGGTTCAGAAGGGCACGACGGTCGACCTTGCAGATCTTTCCGGTCTCACGAAGGAAAAGCCCCATGTCGCGGTATTGCCAGTTCTGAATCCTCTTGTAATCCTCGGAGGAGGTCTCACCGTTATCGAAGAGATTGAAATACCGCTTCGGAGTGTAATAAGGATGATGAACGCTGTAGTGAAGATACGTGAAGGTTGGGCCCTTCTTGTGATTCCTCCGGATGAACCTCTTGGCCTGCTCGGTCATAAACAAGACCAAGGGAACCTGCTTCGGTCTTAGAAATAGTCTCGCGATGGTCCCGTAATCCAGGACCTTGAAGAAATTCCTCTTATTGTAATAGTAGAATTTGTCGAAACCGCGATTAAAGCCGGTGTCGTAACTAATCCAGGGATTGAAGGAGACACAGGAGGTTTTATATCCCGCCCGGGAGAGCAATTCGGGAAGAAATTCGAGCTTCTTGGTGTAAAACTTTATCGCCCTCTGAGAGGCCGGTAGATAATGCCCGGTCATGATGGAGGCCATCGAGGGGAGAGTCCAGGCACCGGGAGCGATGGCGTTCTCATACCGGGTGGACGATTTAGCAAACTCATCCATGAATGGAGAGGTGTTCTTGGAGTATCCGTAACAACCGAGATGATCCGGCCGAGCACTGTCTATCAGGATGAAAAGTATGTGAGGCTTTTGCATTTTGGTCCTGTCAACTGAGTCAATCGGCGACAAAGATAAGCCTCAAAATCCCAAAAGCAAATCCTTTGTATAGATGAACGATTAATCCGGCCTCAACAGATGCACATTCCCGATTCTTACGTTTTTCAATCCCCTCTTTTCGGCAATATCCTTGCACGCTTCAGCATGGCTCCGGGAGGTGGTCGGTAAATCCGACATATAGAAGTGAGGGTGAAATCCCAGAAGAGCATAAGGTATGTCAGGATTCAATGAGGCCATGAACTCTGCAATTTTTCCCACCTCCTCCTCATCAACATATCCGGGGACTAAGAGGGTGCTGGCGACAAGAAACGGTGGCTCCGGTCTTTCTTCAATGAGATTCGATAAGAAAGCGAAGTTGTCAAGCGTCCTCTTGTTTATAATTCCGCACAGCGCCAGGTTCAATTTCTCATCGAAGGTTTTCAGGTCGAATTTGACACATCCTCCGGATTTGAGCGAGAGCTCCGCAATTTTATTGAGATAAGGTCGGCTAACACTTCCGTTGGTCTCCCAGCAGATGCGCAAGGGACGGTCGGGGTTGTTCTCTAATGCTTCTTGCGACGTCGCTATAGCGTGTCGAACCTGGGGAGTGGGATCCCCACCGAAGTAGCATATGCAGGCGGTTCGGGAGTCAACCTTGGAGGCAAGCTGGGACCTGGTGGTGAATCTCCGTGCATACGTTGACTGGCGATAATGCCAGTTCTGACAGAAGAGGCAATTGAAGGTACAAGCCTTATAGAACACCGCCAGGTTCTTGTAACCATATTCCGGTCCCGAGGAATAGGAAAAATCCGGGTAACCACTTCCGCTGCCTCCGGGACAGACCCAGTCGGCAACACAATTGGTGGGGAGGGAATCATAATACCAGTCCAGGTTTCCCTCCTCCGGACCGCCGCCGATGATGTCGCCACCCTTTTCCCTGCGCACTCCGCAATATCCAACGTTGCCCTCTTCGATTTGACATCGGTTGACACAAAGGTCACAACTCCTGTGACCTTCTTTCCGGGGAGGCTGGGTTGGCAAATTGAAGGCTTCTCTGCTCTCTCTGTGAACCTCCAAGATATGGGGGTGGACTTCCCCGAAATGTTCACGGATGCAGCTTAGACAGACCCCCAACGGCTCGGAGATTGTGGCGGACTCGCTACTGCAATTAAGGCAAGTGCCCATTCGGTCTCGGAGAAAGTGGAAAGCTAAAGCTTTCCGCTACAATCCTATCGTTCTAACGTAGCG
>JBHIBM010000064.1:0-8231 GCA_046759085.1 Candidatus Zixiibacteriota bacterium | reverse complement strand
GAGACCACCTCGAAGAAGGTCACCGGGATCTCCTCGATCAGGTCCTTCTTAGAGCTGACAAACTCGGCCACATACCCTCTGTCAATTGGCCTTTTTCCGATTCTGATCCTCTCCCGAAAATCGACCAGGTGGGGAGAGGTGTAAAGCCCCACCTTGAAGCCGGCGGAGGTGAGCATCGCCTCCAGGATCGCCGCGGTGGAGCCTTTGCCGTTGGTTCCGGCGACGTGGATTGCCGGGAAACGGTTATGGGGATTGCCAATCCGGCCCAAAAAGCGGGTGATATTCTCAAGCCCCAGTTTAATCCCGAACTTCTCTAAATCGAAGAGGTAAGAAACCGCCTGTCGATAATCCATATCTCTAAGGGAAAAGAACACCCAGACTCTAATCGTTAGAGAGGTAGCCCAAAAGTAGGGAGAGATTTTTCTTCAAATCCTTGCGCGGAGAGATGAGATCCACAAACCCGTGCTCCAGAAAAAACTCCGAGGTCTGGAAGCCCTCCGGCAATTCCTGTTTGATGGTCTGTTGGATAACTCTCTGACCGGCAAACCCCAAAAGCGCCTTCGGTTCCGCAATAATGATATCGCCCAAGGAGGCGTAACTGGCCATCACTCCCGCGGTAGTGGGATTTGTTAGAACTGAAATATAGGGAATGTTCGTCTTCTGCAGTTGAGAAAGCAGAGCCGAGGTTTTAGCCATCTGCAGCAGGGATAAGATCCCCTCCTGCATGCGTGCCCCCCCGGAGGTGGAGATGATGACCAGCGGCATTTCCCCCTCCAGGGACCTCTCGATCGCCCGAGCGATCTTCTCCCCCACCACCGAGCCCATACTGCCGCCTATGAAGCGGAAATCCATCACTGCGAAGCTGACGGTGCGACCGTCGATCCTCCCGATCCCGGCGCGCACCGCCTCCGTCAGTCCCGTCTTCTCCTGGGCCTGTCTGATCCGCGCCGGATATCTCTTCGAGTCCTTGAATTTCAACGGGTCGCCGGAGACCAGATCGGCGTCGTGTTCCTCCAGCCGACCATCGTCTAAGATCATTTTGATGTAATCATCCGATTGCAGCCGAAAATGATACGAACAGATCTTGCATACCCAGTGTTCTTTCTCGAGCTCCTTGACGTAGATGATCTCTCCGCAGTGGGGACATTTAGTCCAGAGACCATCGGGAATCTCCTTTTTGTTGGTGGAATCTATCTCCACCTTGGCTTTCTTGAACCACTCCATAAGACAGCCATCAGGTCAGATTTCTCCCCATAATCAGGCTATCCTCGCTGGGAGCAACGTAGTATTTCGGTCTGCGTCCAACCTTGCGGAAGCCGGATTTGCCGTACAGCTGCATGGCCGCAATGTTCGAGGGCCTGACATCCAGAATGGCATAGCGACAACCGATTCTTCTCCCCTCCGATAGCACCTTGGCGAGAAGGCTCCTGCCAATCCCGCGGCGACGATATTGGGGTCTCACCGCGATATTCGCTATCTGAAGCTCTTCTGCAATGAGGTATGCTACGAGATAACCTAAAACCACCCTTTCCTCCTTGGCGACCAGGGTGTAAGCGCAGGAGTTGGAAATATCATGTCTGAAGCTCTCTTTGGGCCAGGGGTTGGAAAAGCAACTTCTCTCGATCAAGGCTACCTGCTCGATATCTTCGGCGGTCATCTCCACCAGTTGGTAATCTAAAGATTTCTGTTCTGAAGTCAATTTCGTCATGGACGCTTTTTGAAAATCGCCGCTGCCGGTCTTATGTAAACCGGGACAGATTGCTCCAGAGAGAGAAGCTCCCCCTCCAAGATCTTCTCCCTTCCCAGAAGGGCAACCAAGGCTCCTCCGGGAAAGGAGCTGAATGTGCGCACAACGTGAGCTTTATCCCCGTAAAGCTCCTCGAATTTGTCTCCGTAAGTTTCCGCACCGTCTCCGATGATGACGACCTCGCCCTCAAACCTCTCAAATATCTTCTCCGGTGAAAGGCTCACCGCCTCCCCCAGCCTGACCGGGTAACCGCTTTCGGTGTTGTACAGACCAACATAAACCTCTCCCCGCCGGGCATCTATAGTGGCCAGGACCGGCAATCGACAATAAGGTAGAAGCCAGGCCAAAGCCTCCAGACTGGAGACCCCGGCTAAGGGGAGTTCCCTGAGCATACAGAGACCCTTAGCGGTCGCCAACGCCACCCGCAGTCCCGTGAAGGAACCGGGACCGATGACAACGCTGACCCCCTCTATCTCCTCTATCGACACCCCCGTTTCCTTAAGGAGACGGTCGATGTTGCCCAGGAGGGTGCTTTTGTGATTTCCGACAATAGGAAACTTGTGCTCCCCCAAAACCTGCTCACCGTCGATTAGCCCGACGGAACCTAAGGGTTTGGAGGCATCGATGCCCAAAACTTTCATCGGCGGCACTCAACCTGGGGTCTGAAAGGTGGTCATGATCACCAAGGCTCTCGAGAGAAGCTCAGCTCCCTTTTGGTCTCGTCGATGATTCTCATAGAGACACTCAGGGTCTCGGGCGGCAGATAAGGTTCGGCCTTCTCGGCCCACTCTATCAAGGTCACCCCCTCCCCGAAAAGATACTCCTCGTAACCGAGGAAGAGAAACTCCTGGGGGCCTTTCAGCCGATAAAGGTCGATGTGATAAACCGGCAGAGTTCCCCGGTAGTGATTGATAATGATGAAAGAGGGGCTGGTGATTCTCTCCTTGACCTTCAGACCTCGACAAACTCCCCGGACAAAACAGGTTTTCCCGGCGCCAAGCTCCCCAGAAAGGGCAACGATGGCCCCGGGGGAGAGCTTCTTCGCCAGCCTCTCCCCCAAACTCTCGGTCTCTTCGGGAGAGGAGCTAACAACCCTTCGTGTGGATTCTCTATCCGCTGAGATTGAGAGCCGCTCCTCTTCTGAGGCCTTCAGGAAGCCAGCCTCGTTCATAATTCCTAAAACTTCTTCGATTTCATTGTGGCAACCGGTAGAATCATCTCGTCCAAGGAGATGCCTCCGTGCTGGAAGCTGTTACGATATTGCCTTTCGTATTCGTGATAGCTGGTGGGATAGACGAAGTAAAAATCCTCCCGAGCGATTATGTAAGTGGTGCTGATTCGGTAGCTGGGGAGACAGTATTCCTTTGGGTCTTTGATCAGGACCGATTCCTTCCGGTTACAATTGAGGTTATCTCCGTACTTGTAACGCAGGTTGGTGGAGGTGTCCCTTCGGCCGTGGGCGATGGTGCCCCGGGTCCCCAAAACCGAGCCGTGGTCGGTGGTGATTACGACGGTGCAGTCATGCTCGGAGAGATATTGCAGCACCTCGAATAGGCTGGAATGCACAAACCAGGACCTCATCAGGGATCTGAAGGCGGCCTCATCCGGGGCAATCTCTTGCAAGATCTCCGACTCCGAGCGACCGTGAGAGAGAATGTCGAGGAAGTTGACCACAATTGAGAAGAGCGGCTCCTGCATGTAGTTGGAGATCTTCTTGGCCAGGTTCTCACCTTCGGCGGCGTCCAGGATCTTTATGTATTTGGGATCCTCCTTGTACCCAAGCCCCAGAAGCCTCAACTGCCGAGCCAAATGCTGTCGTTCGTATCGGTTTCTGGAGGCCTCCTCTGGGCCTGGTTTCCACAGCTCCGGATGCAGGCGAGCACATTCGTCCGGGAAAAGCCCGGAGAAGATGGCGTTGCGGGCATAGGGGGTGGCGGTCGGCAGGATGGAGTAATAGTAATCGACTTTGAGGTTGAAGTACTCCGCCAGAATCGGCTCCACCATCAACCACTGATCCAGCCGCATGCAATCGATGACAATGAAGTAGACCCGTTGTTTCTCCCGAAGAAGGGGCAGCAAGAAGGTCTCGACGATGTCCACCGAAAGGGGAGGCCGCTCGTCCCCCTTGAGCCACCGGGGGTAATTCCGAGCGACGTAGCGACCGAACTCCAAGTTGCACTCCTTTTTCTGTCCCCGGTGCGATTGCCGCAGTCCGACATCTCTGGTCTCCTCGATCTCGACGTCCATTCTCGACAACTCCAGGTGGATGTCGATCCAGTCCTTCCAACTCAAGGGTCCCAGGAGTTTCTGGGCGATGGCGGCAAACTCCGTGACATACTCGCGGGCGAGGTGGCTCTCTCGAATTCTCTTGGCCTCTAAGAGACGTTTGGAGGCCGAGAGAATCTGGCTGGGATTGACAGGTTTGGTGAGGTAATCGTCTATCTTTTTGCCGATGGCCTGTTCCATCAGCATCTCCTCCTCGCTCTTGGTGACCATGATGACCGGCAGGTTGGGTTTGATTTCCTTTATCTCTTCTAAGGTGGTCAGTCCGTCCTTGCCCGGCATCATCTCGTCCAGGAGGACCAAATCGTAGTCGTTTTCACGCACCAGGGCCACTCCGTCATCGCCGTTGGTGGCGGGGGTGACCTTATAGCCGCGCGACTCCAAAAAGAGAATCAGAGACTTCAGGTGGTCGATCTCGTCATCGACCCAGAGAACGTTCCAGGCTTCTGCTTTCATGGTTCTTTGATTCTACGCTCGCATTCTCTCTATGTTTCTATCGGCAGCGTAACCAAAAAGGTGGTGCGGCGATGGGGAATGCTTTCCGTCAACTGAATCTTTCCCCGGTGATATTCCTCCACGATCCTTTTGGCCAAAGTCAGACCCAATCCCCAGCCCCTCTTCTTGGTAGTGTAGCCGGGGAGAAAAACTTTGCTCTGCTTTCTGGCGGGAACCCCCCGCCCGTTATCGCTGACCGTTATCTGCACCCTTTTGCGGTCGTCGCTGGTGGAGGTGGAGACTCGAATCCAACCGTCGGCGGGGCTGATCACCTCCAGGGAGTTTTTAATTAGATTCTCCATCACCCAGGAGATAAGTTCCGGATTGGCCTTGACCTCCCTAATCTCTCCGTAGTCCTCCTCGATTTTCACTCCCCGGCCCCCTCCCGGGAGTCGGGTCCGGAAATAGGAAACCACCTCTCTTATGGTGTGGTTGAGGTCAACCAGCCTCAATTCCGCCACCGAGCCGATCTGCCCGAAACGGTTGGCCACCTTCTCCAGGCGCTCGATGTCGGCTCGCATCCGTTCTGTAATCTCCTCCAGTTGGTAGGTGGTGAGCCCCTCCGTCTTTCCGCTCTGGTGTTTCATTTTCATGATCTCCAGCCAGCCCAGAAGGGAGGAGAGAGGGGTCCCCAACTGGTGGGCGGTCTCCTTGGCCATTCCCACCCAGATGAAGCGCTGCTCGCTCTTTTTGAGGTTGTGATAGCCGATAAAGGCCACCAGAAGGAACAGCACCACCACTCCACCTTCGATGAGGGGCATCACTCGCAACTTCTCCACCATGGGAGAGTCCCCGTAGTGAAGATAGGAGATGATGGTCTTCGGCTCCCCGAAATAGATTGGGATGGGGTCTCTTTTTGAGTCCATTTTCTTGTAGATTTCGGTTAATCTCCGGGCAGCTTTCGAGGAAGTGTCCCCCGGAGGGACTCCCACCTCTCTCCAGGAGGAGGGCCTTCCTTGAGGGTCAGTCACTATGATCGGAAAGTTGCTCTTCTCGATGATTTCCTCGAAGATGACGTTGATCTCGGCACCGGTGGCAGCCTCCGAGGCCGCGAACTGCCACAATCGAGCGTAAACCCGGGAGGTCTCGGCGATCTCTCTTCGCAGTTGGCTGACAACCAATTGAGTGTAGATTGTAAAGACTAGTCCCACCAGCACAATCCCGAAAACGAGAAAGGCTTTGAAATAGAAGGAAGAGCCGGCGTAACCGGTGCTCAGGCGAAGCTTTCTCATAAGTCTCTACCCCAGAGAAACCCCACACTGTTGGGGGCTAGGGAGGAAGTCGGGCGTTCTCTACCTCTTTCTTTTCATCTTTCAAGCCGCACAGCTTTTTAAACTTGCTGTGTGAGAGCTACTTTCTGGCAACTGAGAAAACAGCACGGAGGCCACTCACTACTCACCACTCACCCGTCCGGTCCGATTTCCTCAAGGTTTCCCATATAGGGTCTCAACACCTCCGGCACGATAATGGTGCCCCTTTCGGTTTGAAAATTTTCGATGATGGCAATCAGGGTTCGGGGGAGCGCCACCCCGGAGCCATTGAGGGTGTGGACAAATTCGGGTTTGGTTTTGGGAAGGGGGCGGCATCTGATATTGGCCCGACGAGCCTGAAAGTCCTCGAAGTTGCTGCAGGATGAGACTTCCAGGTACTTATCCACACCGGCGGCGTACACTTCTAAGTCGTAACATTTAGAGGCGGCAAAGCTCAAATCCCCGGTGCACAGGACCCGCACCCGGTAAGGTAATCCCAGAAGCTGGAGAATCTCTTCGGCATCCTTCACCAGCGATTCTAATTCCTGATGAGAAGACTGCGGCTTCACGAACTTCACCAGTTCGACCTTGTTGAACTCGTGGACTCTCATCAAACCCCGGGTGTCCTTCCCGTAAGAGCCGGATTCTCGTCGGAAACAGGGGGTGAATGCGGTATAATAGAGGGGCAATTCCTCGGCCTTCAAGATTTCGTCCCGATGCAGGTTGGTCAGCGGAACCTCCGCGGTGGGAATCAGAAAGAGGTCGTCCTTCTCGACAACGTACATATCGTATTCTAACTTCGGTAGTTGCCCGGTGCTCACCATCGAGGCCCGGCCGGATAAGATCGGAGGCAGAACTTCGCGATAACCATGTTTCTTGGTGTGAATGTCCAGCATGAAGTTGATCAAGGCTCGTTCTAGAAGAGCACCCCGACCGATAGTCATAACGAAACCGCTGCCGGCAAGCTTCACCGCTCGAGTTAAGTCCAGGATATTGAGCATCTCTCCCAGCTCCCAGTGAGGCCGCGGGGTGAAATCGAAGTGAGGCAGCTCTCCCCACTCCCTGATCACAACGTTGTCCTCCTCACCGGCGCCGATCGGGACGGAAGGATGAGGGATATTTGGCACCGTCAAGAGGATCTTCTCCAGCTCCGCCTCGACTTCTCTCAACTGGGAATCGAGTTCGGATATCCGATTTGAGACCTCCTTCATCTCCGCCATTAACTTGGAGGCATCCTTTTTGTCCTTCTTGAGCTGGGCGATCTGCTCCGAGGTCTGGTTCCGAACTCTCTTTAAGCTCTCGACCTCCTTGAGAAGCTGACGTCGCACCTCATCCCGCTTGAAAAGGAGGTCGAGGTCAGCATCCTCCCCCTTGTTCTGGATGGCCTCTATTACAGTCTCGCTGTTTTCACGAATGAACTTGAGGTCTAACATCGATCACCTTCCGGATGCGAACTCATACAGCCATAATCGGAAACCTGCGCTTTCACTTTCAGGAATATATCAAAAATCGTTTCTCGAAAGAAACAAAAAATCTCGCGACTGACAAGCTGAGGCAGAAGTGGAGGGACGAAGAGAAAAAGACAGAGGGACAACCCTTAATGTGACCAGTGCTGAATCAAACCTGCTTGAGGGAGCTGCGCTGTCGGTTCAGCGCTAAACGCTGAAATTCCCCGTTTCGCTCTGAGTCTCTCCCGAACGGGAACGAATCACCTCCACCGCCTCCCGGAGTCCGGCGACTTTGAAATCTGCCCGCACCTTGGGAGGATTCCTCCGCTCCACTCTGTTCTTGTTAACTAATATGCTTCGGCTTTTGAGCCTTTCCCCCGCCAGAATATCTGATTCCTTGTCGCCGATGACCCAGGAGCCGATAAGTTCGATCCCGAGAGTCCTTTGTGCCTGATGAAACAGTCCCAGCTTCGGTTTGCGACACCGACATTTATCTTCCGGGGCGTGGGGACATAACAGGATGGCATCGATCTTGACGCCACCAGAGTGTAAGCGGTCAACCATCCAGCGATTTAGCTCTTCCACCTCTTCAAGGGAGAAATAGCCTCGCCCGATGCCGGATTGATTGGAAATGACAACCTTCTTGTAGTCAGAGGGTATGGAGCGCAACGCTTCGATCGCCCCGGGCAGGAAGAGAAAATCCGCCCTGCGGTGGACGAAACCGGCGTCGTAGTTGATGACCCCATCTCTGTCCAAAAAGACCGCCTTCCATCCGGGTTTTCTTGATGATTTGGAGCTATGCATCTCCTTTCAGCGGAGCTCATCCTTCATTTCGGGAGAATCCGAGAATCGCAAGGAGTGCCCTGCGATGAAGAACCTGCGAAGTCCCACGGAGAACCTTAACGCCCCCCAAACCAGAGGTCCGCTCACCCACCATTCCGGCTTGAGTTCATCAGTTCCAGATAGATTTTTTCCATATCTTTAACCAGGCGGGTGTGACTCAGATGG
>JBHIBM010000063.1:0-8328 GCA_046759085.1 Candidatus Zixiibacteriota bacterium | reverse complement strand
GAGAAACCATGCTGACTCGATTTCTAGCTTTGCTGATCACTCTAACAGTTCTCTCGCCTATGGCCCTCGCCGACGATAATTTTCTGATCATTGTCGACAATCAAAGCGGAGATGTCCAAAAGACCCTGACCGGTTTTCCGGGAAGATGCTGGGGAAAGACCCCTGATAAGATCTATCTGGCCGGGGGCGAGGATGAGATCTCCTGGCTTCGGGCTCGGCACATAGATTTCGACGCCGTCAGATTCGATGACGAGACCTCATTCCTTTATCTGTGGTATCTCGACAAGGACAGGTTACCTGTTATCGACTTTGAGATTCTCGATTATGGTCCGGGCTATATTCTCACCTCAGCGACTCCGAAAGAGGCCATTCCTTTCAGACGGCTGTCCTTGAGGCCCTTGCCCTTCACTACCAGGGATCTAAGCTTCGACCGGATATTGGAATTCGATCCCTATATCGATAGCCTCATAAACGAGGTTAGCCAGGATACCCTAGTCGATTTCCTGAGCGGGCTTTCCGGCGAGACCCCGGTTGTGGTTAACGGTCAACTGGACACTATCCGCACCAGGTATTCCGGTGAGCCCGACAACTTCTTGGCGGCAGAGTACCTGAAAGAGAAGCTAGAAGGCTACGGATACGTAGTCGAATACCACCAGTTTTTCGGCGGTGGCATGCGTCACACAGCCGCCTACGACGAGAACCTTGCGTGGGTGGTTAGCGAAGGCTCGCAGGCGTTCAGGACCACAGACGGCGGCGCCACCTGGCAGATGATGCCGGACAATACCTCCTCCTCTCTTTGGGGAGTAACCAATGTCGGCCCCGATTCAGTCTGGATAGCCGGGAACAACGGGGTCATACTGTTTTCTTCCGACGGTGGCGACAGCTTCACTCTGCAGTACTCCGGTACCAGCGTCTTTCTTTTCGGAGTCTGCTTCATTAACTCCGCGGAGGGATGGATAGCCGGAGACGTCGGTCGCATCCTTCATACGGCCAACTCCGGGCAGAACTGGTCGACTCAGACTACTCCCACCAGCTCCAGATTGTACGATGTCTGCTTCGTTGATTCCCAGTACGGCTGGGCCGTCGGGCGTAGCGGAACCATTATCCACACCGACAACGGCGGAGCGACCTGGATCCCTCAAACCTCCAACACCTCCGAGAGACTATACAGCGTCGACTTCATCGACAGAGAGAACGGCTGGGTGGTGGGATGGTCGGGGGTGGTCCGCCATACTACCGACGGCGGCACTACCTGGCAGACGGTCAATCTCGGGAGTTACAACTACAAGTACCACGTCGATTTCCCCGATTTGATGCATGGATGCATTGTCGGCTGGGACGGCGAGATATTCGTTACCACTGACGGAGGCACCACCTGGCAGCAGAAGTCCTCTGGAACCTCGAAGGATTTCTACGGGGTTGAATTCGTTGACACCCTCACTGGGTTTGCTGTCGGAGGTGGCATTATAGAAAAGACCACTGATGGTGGCGAAACCTGGGTCAATCAGACCGGTGGGATCGAAGGAGCCTGGCGAAACGTGATCGCCACCAAGACCGGCGCGGTCCGCCCCGACCAAGAGGTGATAATATGTGGTCACTTCGATGACTACTCTGAGCAACCGCAGGTTCGGGCTCCGGGAGCTGACGACAACGGGTCGGGAAGCTCCGCGGTGGTTGATGCGGCGCGCATTTTCGCCGGTGTGGATTTCGAAAGGACCGTAAAATTCTGTCTCTGGAACGGGGAGGAGCAAGGACTTCTGGGCTCCGCCGCCTATGCCGAAGAAGCCTACGCTCGAGGCGATGACATCTTGGGGGTCTTCAACTTCGACATGATCGCCTGGGATGGCAACGGTGATACTCGCGCTGATCTACACTGCGGCACCATGAGCAGCTCCATCGCACTGGGGGAGATCCTGGAAGGGGTCATAACCGACTATGGCCTGGACTTAGACCCAGAGCTCATCACCTTTGGGTCCTCTGGCGCCTCCGACCACGCCTCTTTCTGGGATTACAACTACGCGGCGATGCTGGGGATCGAGGACTTCGACGATTTCAACCCCTACTATCATACCACTGGAGATAACCTGTCACATATAATGCCGGACTATTTCACGGAATTTGTCAAGGCCTCGGTCGGTGGTGTGGCCACATTCGCGGTGCCGGCAGAGGTAAGCGCCGTCCGGGAAGGCACCGAACAGTTGCCGAAAGCGCTCGCCCTCCGGCAGAATCACCCTAACCCATTCAATCCCCGCACCGAGATCAGATACGTTCTGCCGACTGGATCGCACGTCCGTCTTGAAATCTATAACCTCGCGGCACAGTGGGTTCAGACCCTGTTCGACGGGCAACAACAGCCCGGTACCCATTCGGTGGTTTGGGACGGTTCTGGCACGGCCTCCGGCATCTATTTCTACAAGCTGACTGCCGGGAATTCGTCCGAAGTCAAGAGGATGACGCTCTTGAAATAGAATTAGGGGAAGACGGCTAACGTCGTCTCCCCCTTGAATAGACCGATACTCTGCTACCTCAAGCTAGCTATTCTGTCCCCTCACGCATGCGCGGGACGGACGGACCGGGTGGTGAGCAATGACGCTGCCCAGGAGGCCCCTCCATCTTCCCCATTCCCATACAGCGGCCTGAGCAAGACTGACGTTTTTGGCAACATCCGTGTTCTGGCCGGCACTCTTTCATCCTCTTCATCCGCAGTTCTTTGAAGCTTTGCTTCTGCTCCGCGGTGAGGACCGACATGACATCGATCTTTGTGCCGGCTTCGTTCTTGTGAATCTTGGCCTTTAGCTGAGAAACCTCGTCAATCTTCTTGTTGACCCTGGACTTCTCGGGATTACCGGAGTGCATCAGCTCCTTGAGCTCCAGTTGGGCGATCTCCAGGTCGGCCCGCAGCTTGATGATCTGCTTTTCGGAGCTCAAGTGAATGCTCTTGATTTTGTCGATTTGAGCCTCTTCCAGACCGATCTTTTCGGCACACCCGAGAAGCATCATCCCTCCCGGGCCCTCTTGGTGACCGCCACGGCAATGCCTGTCTCCATAAGCCAGACCCACCAAGACTGTGATCGTGAGGATGAGGCTCAGCGTAAGAGTTCTTCTCAACATCTCTTCCTCCTAATTTGAGTTATGGTTGCAGTTGCCCATTCTTTTCCGCTTAATATAATATAAGTTTGTCAAAAGTAAACACCTGAGTGGAAATCTTCGGCTATCTTCTTTGCCGCGGCGGGGCTGCCGGTGGATGCGGCCCCTGACGGAATCTCCGCATCTTGATATCTTCGATCATACGGTGCATTTCCCGCCGGAACCGCTCCTCGAAGATGACTAGCTTCGCCTGCTGTTTAAGGCTCAAAACCTTCCCAACATCTCCCCGAAACTCCTCCTGAACAGCGACCATCTTTTGCCGATTCTTCACCAGCCCCGACATCAGCCTCCTGATCTCAGATTCATGCTCTGCCTCAGACTCCACCAGCTCTCCCAGCCGACGCATCATCTCACCCCGCTCCTCATCAAGCTTTTCTCTCTTTCTCTGAAAATCGTTGAAAATCGGGAAAAATTTAGTGGACTGCTCTGTGGAGAGTTCCAGAAACTGGGTCATCTTCCAGATGCGCATATTCTCGATGTTCCTACGGAGCTCTTCCCTTACTTCAGGAGGAGGAGGCAGGTCTTGAGTTGGCTCCTGCGGACGGTCCTCCTGGGCAAAGGAGGAGGCAAAAAGCAATACCGAGATTGTAGCGATCAGAAACAACCATCTTTTCGAATCTCTTAACATTTCTTCACCTCCTCTGTTTTTGAGGGAAGGGCACTTATCAAGTTCTGAATTCTCTGACTTAACGCCTCCATCTCCTCTCCGCTTAAATCCTCCAGTAGAATCTCCAAACTTAGCTCGGTCGACAAAAGCTCTCCAGCCTGGAGCAGGTCTTCGGCCTCGTTGATCGATAGGAGTTTGGGGAGGAATCCCTGCTCCTCCATGTCTGTCGCAGAAAGGAGATAGACCAACTCCTCCTCCGCTCCCAAATACATGGAGGAGGGTCTCTCCACGTATTGCATGACCGCGGGAGAAGTGTAGCTGGCAACGTAAGGGAATCTGTCAGAGAAGTTGGAGAGGTTAAGGAGCAAGAGGGCTAATACCACCGCCGAAGCCAACGTCACAACGAATCCAGGCTTAGGGTAACCGAAAAGCCAACCCCTCTCGGAGGCCTCGATTCTCTCCCGCAGCGAAACCAGATACTGCGGGCTTCTGACCTTCTCCAGAGAGGGTTCCTGCTCGGTCTCAAGCAGGTTAAACAGACCCTTATACTCTTCGAACGCCTTGGAGCAACCCTCACATTTCTCGAGGTGGAGACTGCTCTCGGGGTCAAGCCTTTCCCCTCTCACGGTTTCAAAGAACCTTTTTCTGACCTCTTCGCACCTCATGGTCGCTTATTCTTTGCCTTCAACATAAGGTTTCAAGGATTCCTGCAACTTCTTGATCGCTTGGTAATAGTTGGCCTTGATGGTCCCCTCCGATTTCCCCAGAAGCTCTGCCACCTCCCGGATAGAGAGCTCCTCGTAGTGCCTCAAAATGAACACCGCCCGCTGCTTTTCCGGAAGTTTCATTACCGCCCGGTCGATGAGACCGGAAAGCTGGTCCCTCTCTAGATCCTCCGATGGAGAAGAACCCGAGGTAAATCGGTCGGAGAGGTCGGACAGAGATAGAAAGGACTTGAACTTCTCACTTTTGGTGAAGTTGAGAGATAGGTTGACCGCGATCCGGTAGAGCCAGGTGTAGAAGTTGGATTCATGCCGAAAGCTCTTCAGGTTCTTGTAAGCCTTGACGAAGACCTCTTGAGATAAATCCAAGGCATCTTCTCTGTTTCTCACCATTCTCCAAACCAAAAGATAAATCCTTTCCCGGTAACGTTCCACCAACAAGTTGAAGCTCCTCTGTTCTCCGTCGAGGAACTGCTCGATTAACTGGCGGTCGTCACATTCACGTGCCGAAGGGATCGATTCTGACATCGCCCTCTGTTCCACAAGCTTTCGACACCGTGGAGGCTAAAAAGGTTTAATTGAAGGAGAATTTAGGAGAGGATGTTTGAAACTTGACGCTGATCTCAACCTCTGGGGCTCTTTATCAAGACCTTCTGGTATCCCTGAAGGTCTTCCATGACCTTTCCGGCGCCTCTGGCGACGCAGGTGAGAGGTTCGTCGGCAACAATAACGGGGAGGTTCGTCTCCTGTCTTAACCTCTTATCCAGGCCTCTCAAAAGAGCTCCCCCGCCGGTGACTATAATCCCCCGGTCCAAAATGTCGGAGGAGAGCTCCGGAGGAGTGAGCTCCAAAGCCTGTCTGACCGCCTCCACGATGGCATCGACCGGCTCCGCCAGAGCCTCCCGCACCTGAACCGAGGAGAGCTTCATGGTCTTCGGCACACCGGCGACTAAGTCTCGGCCCTTGATCTCTATGGTTTCCTCCTCCTCCAGCGGGAAGGCCGACCCGATGGCAATCTGTATCTCCTCCGCAGTTCTCTCGCCGATCAGGAGGCTGTAATTCTTCTTTAAGTAAGAGACGATGGCTTCATCCATCTCGTCGCCGCCGATACGGATGGAGATGTTGTTCACTATCCCGTAAAGGGCGATGACCGCTATCTCAGAGGTACCACCCCCGACGTCGATCACCATGCTCCCGGAGGGCGCCTCCACCGGCAGGCCAACCCCGATGGCGGCGGCCATCGGTTCCTGAATTAAGAACACCTCCCTGGCGCCGGCATTTTCAGCCGAGTCCCGCACCGCCCTTTTTTCCACCTCCGTAATGCCAGAGGGGACCGAGATGATTATCCGGGGCTTCATCAAGTATCTTTTTTTCACCACCCGGTGGATGAAATCAGACAGCAGCTTTTCGGTGATCTCGAAATCGGCGATGACCCCATCTTTGAGGGGTCTGATAGCGTTAATCTCGCCCGGGGTACGACCCAGCATCTCTTTAGCAGCTTTGCCGATAGCCAAAACCTTGCCGGTTGCCACCTCCACCGCCACCACCGAGGGTTCGTCGAGAACGATGCCGGCACCGCGCACGAAAACCAAGGTATTGGCGGTCCCCAGATCGATGCCAACGTCACTTGAGAAGAAATTGAACAATGACATACCTTGTTAGACCGGAGTCATTCTCCCAGATATATGAACCTCTCTAAGAGGTTTACCCAGTCGCTCCATCTTTTGTCCGGCGCTGATTCGGACTCGATAATGCGGGTTACCCCACTGACCTTGGAATCGAGCTCATCGACATAATAAAGGACAAAGGCCTCCAGGGTCTGCGGCACCACCGGGGAGCCATTCTCCTTGCTCCCATGATGAGACAGAATCAAATGCTTCAACCGGGCTGCTAGATTCTCCGGGAAGTCCTTCAACTTCTTGATTTTGTCCTGAACCATCTGGCACCCGATGGCAATGTGTCCTTCCAACCTGCCGACGTCGGAGTAGTCGAAAAAGAGAGTCCCGGTCAATTCTTCAGTCTTTCCGATGTCGTGCAAAAGGGCGCCGGTAACGAGCAGGTCGCGGTCGAGCAGTCTGTAGTGAGGCGTCACCTTTTCACAGATTTCGGTCACCGTCAGGGTATGTTCTAAAAGCCCTCCGACATAGGTGTGGTGCCACAGCTTACCTGCGGGAGCGAGCTTGAACTTGCTCAGGAAATCCTCCTCAGAGAAAACAGAATTCAGAAGAGCTTTCAGCTGGGGATTCTGCACCGCGGCAATCTTTTCTCTCAGGGAGGAGAAGAGAGCGTCAACGTTCAGCTCCCTGGAGGGAAGAAAATCCTTGGGATCGAATTCCTCAGAGAGTGCCTCTCGAACCCGCTCCAGAGTTATCTGGCGGCTGTCCTTATAAGTGCCCACTCTTCCCTTGACCTTAACCACCTCTCCCAGCGGGAGACTCTCGTATGCGTCTCTGGCCTGGTTCCACACCACCGCCTCAATCCTGCCGGTGCGGTCGGAAAGCTCCAGCCTGAGAAAGAGGTTGCCGTTATACTCCTTTAGCTCTTTCTTCCTCAGAGCGAAAAAGTCTACGACCTCGTCACCAACTTTGAGCTCCTTGATCCAGGAATTTTTCATTTTGGCTAATTATCGAAAAAACTGTTTATAAGTCAAGGGGAAAATAGCCGGCTGTTGCCGATGAAGCGGGCGACAGAACCTCCCCAGAGATTGGGTAACTCAGACCAGATCAACACCGGATTCAATTCCAGTCAACAGCTGCTGAGTCTCACCTGCCAGTGATCCTTCTCTCACTCTCTTTCTCGAAGAGACGGACCCTCGACCAGGGGAAGGAGAATATCACCTTCTGGGCAATCGTCAATTCTCCATAGTCTTTCCCCCTGGCGGTGAGCTGATGCTCACCACAATTGACGCGGACCACAGTTTCGTTGCCCAACTCCTCCACCAGATCAATCTCTCCTTCGAGACTCATGGCCTCAGCAGCGGAGGCAGAGAGCAAGATATCCTCAGGTCTTATCCCCAAAAGCAGTTCCCTGCCGGTGTAGTCTCTAAACACTCTGGAGATGTTTTCGGGAGGAGAGAATTGCGACGAGGCCACTCTCAATTCCCCGGAAGCTTCAAGTCTTGCTGGGAGGAAATTCATACCGGGATTGCCGATGAACTCCCCCACAAAGACCTCCGCCGGATACCGGTAGAGTTCCAAAGGAGTCCCCATCTGTCTCAGTCTCCCCTCTTTTAAGATCGCGACCTTATCGCCTAGGGTCATGGCCTCCTGCTGGTCGTGGGTGACGTAAAGGGTAGTGGCCCTGAGTCTTCGATGCAGCTTAGAGATTTCCCCCCGCATCTGCTGTCTCAGCTTGGCATCCAGATTCGATAGGGGTTCATCAAAGAGAAAGAGCTTCGGATCTCTGACCACCGCCCGCCCCAGGGCCACCCTCTGCCTTTGACCTCCGGAGAGGCTCCTGGGCTTCCGGGGCAACAAGCCTTTCAAACCAAGTATCTCCGCTGCCCCGTGGACCTGTTTTTGAATCTCCGCCTTGGGAAGCTTTCTCATCTTCAAAGGGAAAGACAGGTTATCGAAGACGGTCATATGGGGATAAAGGGCATACTCCTGAAAGACCATGGCGACATCTCGATCCTTGGGAGAAAGGTCGTTTATTCTTTTGCCTTCCAGAATAATCTCACCGGAGTCGGGCCTCTCCAATCCAGCGATGATCCTGAGGATGGTTGACTTTCCGCAGCCAGAAGGACCCAGAAGGACAACAAACTCCCCCTCCTTAACCGATAGGTTGAAATCGTCGACGGCGACGATACTTCCGTCGAAGATTTTTGTCAGATTCTTTACAGATAGTTTTTCC
>JBHIBM010000062.1:0-8387 GCA_046759085.1 Candidatus Zixiibacteriota bacterium | reverse complement strand
CCGGCGGTGAGTTTATAGAAGTAGAGACCAGAGGAGACCTTCGAAGCATCCCAAGTGATTGACCTGTATCCAGCCTGCTGTCTTTCATCCACCAGTGTTACCTCTTTCTGCCCCAGGATATTGTGAATCTCCAGCTTGACGTGGCAACTTATCGGCAACTGATAATCGCTGGTGGTGGCGGCCTTGAAAGGATTCTATTGAAGCTCGCCCAGTTCATAGAGAACCAGAGCAGATATGATTTGAGCCGCGGTCTCGGTGCGAAGCCGCCGGGGACCCAGGCTCACCGGGACAAATCCACTGGAGATTGTGGATTCTCTCTCCTCCTCGGTGAAGCCCGCCTCAGGGCCGACGAGCAGCAAAACTCTGGAAAGGTCCTGACGCTTCTTAATCGCGGAATGGAGTGGAACGGAACCCTTATCGGGCGAAGCAATCAAGGCTAAATCGAATTCGATGGCTCTATCCAGTAGATCCTCGAACTCAATCGGCAACTCCACAATCGGGAGGTGGCTCCGAAGGGACTGTTTGAAAGCTGCAATCGCCAGACGCTGCCACCTCTTCTGCTTCCTGGTAAGGACCGCGGGCTTACTTCTCTCTGATAGGCTGTTTTTGCAGTAGACCGGCTGGATGGTGTGCACCCCCAACTCGGTGGTTTTCTCAATTATGTAGTCCATCTTCAGTCCCTGGGGGAGACCCTGGGCCAGTGTGATTTTGACCACCGGCTCGTTTTCATTGCGGCTGATCTGGGCGATCTCGCAGCGGGCACGATCCGGTTTTATCTCGCGGATGACAGCGACATACTTCTTTCCCAAGCCGTCGGAGGCGCATATCACCTCCCCGGGTCCGCCCCGGCACACCTTCAGTAGATGGCGAGCCTCATCCCCTCTGATGATGAGCGAATCCACATCGACGTCCTCAGGAAGAACGTAGAAGTTGGTGACTGGCTTCAACATTTTGATTTAGACTCTCCTAACACGTGTTACGCCGAGGATGGCAATCCATTCGCCTTCTTGGTAGGTTTTCAGAGCTCTCGCACCAACCGTCCGGAGCAGTTTTCTTATAGAGGAGGATTCCTCTGAGAGAAGTCCGGAGAAAAGGAGGAGTCCTCCCGGTTTCACAGCCCCGACAATTCTTGTAATAAGCTGGGTCAGAGTGGCCAAGTCGATATTTGCCACCGCTATATCGTAATAGCCTCTCTTGACCGATTTGGGGCGGATTCTGATCTTCACGGTCTTTGCGACCTCATTTATGACCACGTTCTCTTTGGCACAATCGACCGCCTCGGGGTTGTTATCTACACCTAAGACTTCGGACGCTCCCTTCTTAGCCGCGTATATTCCCAGGATCCCACTCCCACAGCCGTAATCTAAAACCTTGTCTTTAGGTTTGACCACCTCCCTCAAAGCCAAAAGACAGAGCTTGGTGCTGGAGTGGTGGCCGGTCCCGAAGGCGGTTTTCGGGTCAATCTTCAAGATAACTCCTCCGGATCGAAGAGGCTCCTGGGACTCCCACCAGGAGGGTTGAACAATCAGATCTGGGGAGATCTTCAAAGGCTTGAAATCTCCCTTCCATTTTTCCTGCCAATCCCGGTCAGAGAAGAGGGCAACTTCGCAGCGTGGCTTCGGAATTTCCGGAAATATTCTCTGGAGGTTTTGGACAAGGGCCTCAAATCGATTGCGAACAGCTTTGATGTTCTTGCTTCCCGCGAAAAATCCATGAATTGCTCTAAACCTCTCCTCTGTCTCCTCAACCTCCAGCCCGAGGGCGCTGTTCTCAAACAGGAGGTTGCAGATCGCCTCCTCCAGGGTGGGATGACAGTTTACTGAAATCTTAAGAAACTTCCTTTTAGAGGTCAATGAACAAAGGTTTTGCGTTTAACTGGCCAGAATCAAGTGATTCCAGTTGATCCCTTTCCGCTCTACTATCTACTATTCCTCAGACCCCCAGGGTTTCGCGGAGGCGGTCGAAAAAACCCTTGTCCGCCGGAGGAGGTTTACTCCCTTCCGTCTTCGAGAGTTGCTCAAACAGTTCTCGCTCCTGTGGGGACAATTTCGTCGGAGTCCAAACAAACACCCTGACTAACTGATCGCCACGCCCGTAGGAGTTGAGGTGGGGAATCCCTTTCCCCCGCAATCTGAATAGCTTTCCCGATTGAGTCCCAGGCGGGATTCTCAGCTTAACCTTCCCTTCCAGGGTGGGCACCACAACTTGCGCTCCCATGGCTGCTTGGGAGAAGCTGATGGGAAGCTCGTAGATAATGTCGTCACCATGCCTGCGAAGGTCCTTATGTTCCGACTCCTCGATGATGACGATGAGGTTCCCCGGTGGTCCCCCTCGGGGTCCGACATCCCCGGCTCCCCGGACGGTGATGTAATTGCCGGAGGTAACGCCAGGGGGGACTTTCACTTTGATGGTGCCGGTTCCCGACATCCGGCCCTCACCGCGACAGGCAGGACAGGGTTTGTCGATAATTCTCCCCTCCCCTCCACAACGCCGACAGGTGCTGGCCTTGACGAACTGTCCGAAGATGGAGCGCGAAATGTGCCTTTCCTCTCCACTGCCTCCACACTGGGGACAACTTCTCCTGGAGCTTCCGGGTGCCGCCCCGCTGCCCCCGCAGTCGGAACACTTAACCAGGTGTTTGAGCTTGATGGTCTTTTCGACCCCGGTGGCGATCTCCTCCAATCTCAGTTTCAGACGCACCTGCAGGTCTCGACCTCTCTGAGGCCCGGCTCTCCGGGTTCTGGTTGCAGTTCCAAAGAGGTCATCCAAACCGCCGAAGCCACCGAAATCACGCATGAAGGCTCGCAAGGCATCGGAGAGATCAAAAGTCTCGAATCCCCGAAACCCCTCAAACCCGCCGAAAGCACCAGCGCCGGTATGTCCGAACTGGTCGTATTGGCCCCTCTTCTGAGGATCTTTTAACACCTCGTAGGCCTCGGTGGCCTCCTTAAATCTCTCCTCGGCCTGTTTGTCCCCCGGATTTTTGTCGGGATGATATTGCAGCGCCTGCTTACGATAGGCCTTCTTTATTTCCTCTTCGGAGGCATCTCGCCCGACCCCTAAAACTTCGTAGTAATCACGTTTGGCCATTATACCAACGCTTGTCTTTGCACTCTATTCTATGATGTTGTCTCCGGACTCGTTTTTTTTCGATGCGATCAGGGTTGTTGTGATCCCGATCCCATCTCGCCGGGTTGCCAGTTATGTACTGTCTGATACGATTCATTTCGTTCTCGTTGCGGATGATCCGTTCATAATAATTGCGTTGCCAAAATCTGCCGGGGAACGGCCTCCATGCATTATTTCGGATCCCGCGTATGTAATAATTCGTGGTCATGGTCTTAAACCATTGGATAATTGTCCCCAATGGTGGTTGGGGCGAACCTGCCTGTTCGCCCTTGCCCGTACCTCCCGCGTCATTTGGGCAGACACGCTGGTCTGCCCCTACGACCACGTCAATGACAATGATACCGTGTATATGATTCGGCATCACCACAAATTCATCCAATCGAATCTGGGGGTATTTGCTCTCCAACTGACGCCATATGTTGGTGACCATTCGCCCTACGTCTTCGCTCTGCAGAAATGATTCTCGGTTCTGGGTGCATATTGTCACGAAATATGTCCCTCTTTGCGAATAATCATAACCCCTTAAACGGATTGAACGACGGCGATGTCTCGCCGGATCGTATCTCGCCAATTCCGGGGCCTCAATATCGGCGTTATCTTCATTTCGGAGGAAATATATCTTTTGGCAGTTGACCTGTCAAATGCTACCCTCGGATCCTGAAATCGGAGTGCCCCCCGGGCTTGTCTATGCCGGGATCTTCGGGGACTAAGGTTTCAGCCAGCCACCGATCTCTTCTAAGGCCTTGTAGTTGGTGAGGTCTAAGTGCAGAGGCGTAATCGAGATTAAACCCTTGCGCAGGGCCCCCAGATCGGTCCCCTTACCCTGCGCGAGAATCTGGGGAGAACCGCCAATCCAAAAATATTTGCGACCTCGGGGATCGAGCTTCTCGTGGATGACATCGTTGAAAACCCGTTTCCCCAGACGGGTGAGGCTGTAATTGTCCAGATCTGCTTTCGTGCTGCTTGGTACGTTGATGTTCAGCAGGGTTTCCGGAGGCAGGCCGTTTTCGATCACCAAGGGGACTATCCTGGCTGTGAATTTGGCCGCCAGCTTGAAATCGGACTTCAACCAGTTGGCTTGGGAGACGGCAATGGAGGCGATCCCCAGAAGGGTGCCCTCCATGGCGGCGGCAATTGTCCCGGAATAGGTTACGTCATCCCCGACGTTGGGACCGTGATTAATTCCCGAGACCAAAACGTTGGGTTTACGCCTTAAGATGGCGTGCACCGCCACCATTACACAGTCGGTCGGGGTGCCGTCGACAATATAGAGGTTCTTTTCGACCCGGTGCTGGCGCAGGGGGCGATGGACCGTCAGGGAATGGCTGGTGGCAGAGCGCTCCTTGTCGGGGGCTACTACAACGACCTGCCCGATTCTCGATAGATGCTCCCTTGCGGTTCTCAAGCCCTTGGCTTCGTAACCATCGTCGTTTGTGAGCAGAATCAAGGGTTCTTTTCTCATCTCTCCTATAAGAATATGATAACCGCCAGCAAAAATCAAGTTTCGCAGAGAGGTTGTGGTTACTGGTGAGTGGTTAGCGGTGAGTAGTAAGTAGTCGCTATGCTTCTCAGAGCGCAATCTCTGCGCATTTCCCTCTCGGGGATAAAGCTCTTTTCGTGCCAGCCGATTCTTAGGGTGATTTCTTGGGGGGGAGTCTATTTCCTTAATGCTGAGGAGGGAGAAATGCTTGACAAACGGAAGTCCGCTGCGATTTTAGTTCTTCTTTTGCTGTTCTCGCTGACGGTGATTTCATCTTGTGGTAAGAAAAGCACCTCCAGCGAGGAGGAAATAACAGCTGGAGACCCCAACAGCCCCGAGTTCTCACAGACCCGGGAGATGGTCGACGATGCTGTGGGAGAGGGTTTGGGCCAATTCCGCACTGGGTTGGACTTCACTGACGGCCTGCAGCCGCCGGTCCTCCCCAAGCTGCAATCCCCCCAAGACACAACCTATCAGTGGATTTATCAGAACGGTTGGTGGTGGTGTTACATTGAGTACTCCGATACTAGCTATGAGATCACCCTCTCAGACAGCATCCAGTTTCGCTCCGGGGGAGAGCCACAGATGAATCCCGATTCCACCACCTCGGAGATGGAGTTCAGGCTGGATACTGACATCTCCTGCGATCTCTATGCATTCACCCTGTGGTATGATCTCATCTATGCGGGACTGAATGCTGATACGATCACCGTGGATGGGGACGGTGGCTATGACTTCTCCGGTACCTACTCGGGTTACGATTACTACTATCACTTCACCGAGACCCTGGAAGAGGTCACCTTTGCGGTGACAAGCAGCTACGAGGAGTCTTATCCGATTTCCGGAACCGTCACCCTGGCGGTGGTCGAGAACTTCACCAACCTTAGCAACAACGATCCTCAAGGGCAGACCGGCTGGTCGATTCAGTTGACCTTTTACTCTGACCATTATCACGTGCGAGCCCAGCAAGGGGACACCGTCTACGAATACGACGAGAATTATCCAGTCTGATTCCTGTGGAGGCAAGCCTCCCGCTGAAGGAGGCTTGCCCTCTCTGGGACTTCATGCACCATCTGTGAAATCCCTTTCAGGTGTTCACGCCTTAAGCCGCAATTCTGTACTCCAAGCGGCAAATGAGATAATCACCCAAATCCTTTAGTCCTCTCAAGCCTTTGTCTGCACAATAGTTAGACCCCTCTCCCTCCGTCGCACTCCGGGACGAGCCTTCCCGCCTTTCAGCAGGCTGAAGTGTTGTCGGTGGCATACGGTTTGCGTTTGCTGTTTGGGCAGGAAGGAGAGGTCGATTATGAAATGCTATTTCCACGGTTCTGGATCGAAAGACAGCTCTGAGCAAGAAAGCGGGCTGGTCTCCTTTGCCATTCCGGACGTGGGAGTTCTGTTCCGTTCCACCTGGAGAGGTAACCTATATCAATGTCAATATGTCTCCCTCCTTTTTCTGTTGAAATTCATCGAGGTCAACCCCGATGTCTTCTCTCAAGTCGAACTTCAGCTCTACGGCGACTGTCCCTTGATAATCCAACAAATCAACGGCCAGGCTTACACCCCCAAATCCCTGGAAGCATATCGGGACCTCAGCCGGCTATACGTTAAGAAGCTACACTTCTCCCTGAGGTGGATTCCAGAGCAGCAGAACAGGGCCACAAGCAAGGGAGTGGATATGCCCCCGAACCCCTCCCTGAAGGGATTAAACTTCGAGGAGCTCTCGACTCTGTCTGGTCAGTTGGGTTTGTCGGGGAGACTGAGAGCCAGGGGCGATTCCTGATCTCCACTCGACCCCTGTTTTTCCTTGACAATCGTGGGTTTCTCAAATACCTTAGGCTAAAGCGGGCTGAAGTGGCGGCAACTTTGTCCCAGGGAAAATCGAGGAATCTCAGAATAGAATATCCCACCTTACCATCGAAACATAGTCGGAGGACAGATGTTTAAGTCAAATAGCAGCAGATCGGTTTTGATCCTCTCGTCTTTTCTTCTGATTGCATTTTCCGCAGTTGTAGGCGGTGAGAATCTGGCTTCCACCGCCTTGTTCACACCCAAATCGCAGCCGGTGGTGACCAAATCGCTGGAGAGAATTCTCGCCAGAGTAAGTCCTGAGACGAGCGTACCGGTATGGGTCTTTTTCACTGACAAGGGGATAAGCTCAGAGCGAGAATATTGGCAGGCCTTGACCTCGGCGAAGAGCTCTCTCTCCGAGAGGGCGCTCAGAAGAAGAGCCAAGGTGCACCGGGGGAGTCTGGTCGACTTCAGGGATGTTCCCGTCAAGAGGGACTACGTCCAACTAGTGGTTTTGAAGTCGGTGAGGAGACGACAGGTCCTCAGGTGGTTTAACGCCGTTACCGTGGAGGCCACCAAAACTCAAATCGAAGAGATTGCCGGGCTGCCGTTCGTCAGAGAAATCCGAGAGATAAAGGGTTTCTACGGCGACTATCCCAAACCCTCGGGAGGTGGGGGAGAGCCTCCACAGATTGACTACAGCCGCGACTACGGTCCCTCCTTAGAGCAGCTTCTGCAGATAAACGTCCCCCCGGCACACGAGCTCGGCTTTAACGGGAAAGGGATAATCGTCTGTATGCATGACACCGGCTATCGGAAGCAGCACGAGTCCTTTGCGCAGGCCTTCGCGGAGGGGAGGGTGCTGACGGAGTGGGATTTTGTGGAGGGTGACGGGGAGACCGACTGGGAGGAGGGAGATGACCCCAGCCAGCCCAATCACGGGACTTTTACCTGGTCGGCCCTGGGGGGACAGTTCGACGGACAGCTATACGGACCAGGTTACGGTTCATATTTTATCCTGGCTAAGACTGAGGACATCCGCTCCGAACATCACATCGAGGAGGATTACTGGGCCGCCGGAGCGGAGTGGGCCGATTCCATCGGGGCAGAGGTGATTTCCTCCTCTTTAGGCTACCGCTATGGTTTCGACCCCCCCGATTCTGATTATACTTACGAGGATATGGACGGCAACACTACCATCGTAACCATTGCCGCGGACCTGGCCGCTTACAACGGCATAGCAGTCTGCACCGCCATGGGGAATGAAGGTCCCAACCCGGGCACCTTGATTGCCCCTGCGGACGGTGACAGCGTCATCGGCTGCGGAGCTGTCTATCTCAGTGGTTACGTGACGAACTTCAGCTCCCGGGGTCCCACCTACGATGGGCGCACCAAGCCGGAGGTGTGTGCGCTGGGATCCGGTACCTACTGCGCTGACCCCTGGAATATGCACGGTTATGCCTATGTCGGGGGAACCTCGCTTTCCACTCCTTTAGTTGGTGGCTCCGCGGGAGCGATCCTGTCTGCTCACCCGGATTGGACTCCAATGATGGTCAGAGAGGCTCTGATGATGACCGCCAATAACGCCGACAACCCCGACAACGATTACGGCTGGGGGATCGTGAACCTCACCGAGGCGATATTCTACCACCCCGAGGGTGACATCGTCATAGAGCATTTTCCCGTCTACTTTGCGACAGAGAGTATGAGCTCTTATCGAGTGAGCGCCGAAATTACCTGCGATCACGGGCTTAATGTCGGAGAGTTGAAAGTCTTCTGGAATACCACCGGAGTTGAGCCTTTCAACTCTATTCCCATGAACTCCGCAGGTGGGGATAGCTTCTACGCCGATATTCCCGGTCAAGGCTCCGGGACAACAGTCTATTACTATATCTACGCTCAGGACAGCTACGGCCTTTCCGCGGTGCAGCCGTTAGGTGCGCCTGAGCACCTCCTTAGCTTCACAGTTGGAAACCCGAGGTTTTAC
>JBHIBM010000061.1:0-8402 GCA_046759085.1 Candidatus Zixiibacteriota bacterium | reverse complement strand
AGTCGAGACGGAGGTCACTGAGAGATTCTTACCATCTCCGGGCGAGATTTGAAAAAGGGCCGTCAAAGAGAAAGCCTCCGGGGAGCGGAAGGAGAGCGACTTGATATCGAAATCGATTCCGGATAGATGAAGCTCCCCCGGTCCAGAGAGGTGGACGGAGGCGTTGTTTATCTTTATGCTCTTCACGACCAAAAGAAGTGGCAATTCCAATTCGCTTGTATCGCCAAGAGCGGGCGGTTCCTGTCGCCTCGGCTCAAGGAAATCAGAGAAGTTCCAGAGGTTATCAGATAGCTGCCTGATGAAAATCTCCGGTTCATCGACCACTACCGTCTGAATCTCCACCTGTTTTTTCAACAGAGAGAGGAGGCGGTATTTCACCTTAAGGCTTCTCAACCGGAGAAAGAGTTCTCCGCCGCAGTCCGGGGGATCGTGAATCTGCAAGCCTTTCAGCCTGACCCCGGAGAAAATGGAGATATCGAGAGAATCAATTTGAATCAGACGGTCGAGCTTCCCGGAGAGAGTTTCGGTGGCGATCTGTTTGATCTTGTGGTCAGTGAAGTAAAGCGTCCTCAAGCCGATGGCGACGATGAGTGCCAGCACAAACAGAGAGAGAATCAGAATTAGAAATATCTTGGAGATTCTTTTGAGGTTTACCTTTCCCAAAGGAGGCCTCGGACACAGCTTATCGAAACCTCAAAGAAACTAAGCCCCGAAAGGGGAGATGTCAATTTCTTTTGTCTGAGCTCTTTTTATGGGGGAATAAAAAAAGGCAGAGACATTGCTCTGCCTTTCAAAGGACAAAACCCTCCGGTGGTTACCTCTTCACAGCATCTTTCAGGGCTTTGCCCGGGCGGAACTTGGCGACCCTGCTGGCCGGAATCTTGATGGCCTGTCCGGTCTGCGGGTTTCTTCCCATGCGAGCCTTTCTGCGTGTAACCTCGAATGTCCCGAAACCGACGAAGGAGACTTTCTGTCCCTTCTTAAGGGAGCGGGTCACTCCGTCCAGCATGGAGCTTAAGGCTCTTGTGGCTTGGGCCTTGGTGATGTTGGCCTCTTTAGCACACTTGGCAATCAGTTCCTCTTTTGTCACTTGCTCACCCCCTCGGGCTCATTTAGGGTTTGCGGTTTGCGGCCATTATCCACGCCGATTTTTCGGATACTATATGCCACCAGCCCACGTTTGTCAAGACTTTTTTGGGTCACAGTGAAAAAAAATTCTCTTAGCCCAGAACTGGCGAGGTCTCCGGGAGAGGGGCGTGAGACGGAATCGCGGTGGCTATCGCAGGTGACCTCCCTTGATGCCCCCCTCGCTTTTCTCGATTTTCACCTCCGGGATGGCTCTGATGTTGATGCGGATGTAATATCCGCGGCGCACCCCGGTGGGAATCCAGAAGAAGCTAAACTCCCAGCAGTGAAGGTCGCGGTGCACCTGGAACTGTTGCTCCACGATTCTTTTTGCCTCCACGTTGTAACGACTGGTGTATGCCACCCTCCAGTTGGTGGTGGGGGAAAGCTCTCCGCTTAAGTCAAACCAGCGGGTGATCGATCTAGTCACTCCGGCTCGGCTTTCGCTGTAGCGATGGGAGAGCCTCAGATTCCAGGAGAGGCCTTTCACACCTCCTCTCTCCCTTTCCGGTCCGAAGACCGCCTCCGCACCCGCCACCGGAAGCTCCTCTTCACGTCCGCGTAGGTCCATTTCTCCTCTCCCCCTCAAAGATATTGCGGTGGAGGCGCTGAAGCTCAGAAGCCGGGGCTCAAGCAACCTCAACTCATCGCTGTCTTTTGGATAGAAGCTGTGAGTGGCACCGATAGTGATCTCGATGTTGGGTAAGGCACGGGAGCGGACGCTAGATCTGAGATTCCCCCACTTGCGGGTCTGTGCCAAATAATCGTAGCTGGTTGAGAAATTAGCGCTGAACAGATCCGTCTTTCTCTCCTGGCCTCCGGTTTCGGTCTTCATCTGGAAGAGGTTGGCAAGCGAAAGTGACAGGCGTTTCACTTTGGAGCTGGAGACCCCTTTGGCGGTGTAGGTCTTGTATTCGCTCCCCTTCTTGTACTCCGGTTGCCAGCTGTAGCTCACGGCGGGGGTCATCACGTGCCTCAAGGCTCGCAGCGGCCCCAACTTCATGCTGAAAGTTCCGTAGAGGTCGGTCTTGGCCGCCAGCGAAAAGCGATAGCTCCCCCTGCGGATAAACTCCTCGGTCTTGAGATTATAGTTTTCGCTGTCGTTGGTGGGCAGGATGTAATACCAGGTCTCCTGATAGCTGAGATTCGGGGTCAGGGTGAGGTAGTTGCCCAGGCTCTGAGGGCTGGAGATTCTCAAGTTGTGGTCGGCCACCTGATACCTCCTCCAGAGAAAGATGTCGCCGGACTTGCGCTTGGAAAAATAGTTCACACCCGAAGAGCTGAGGGAGTAGTAGATAGAGTGATACCACCGCTTCGGTCTCTCTTCGTCCTTTTTCGTCGGCTCCCGGTAGGGGATTAAAGGTCGTTGCAGCTTCGTGAAAGTCACCGAGGGGAGTTTCTGAGTTCGGGTCTCGGTGTCTAAGTTCCAGCTCTGGTCCAAGGCCAAAGTCAGGTTTGCTCCCTCCCACCTCTTGCTGAGCGAAAGCTGGGAGTGGAGGGTGCGATTGCGGATCTCCTCCGCATCATAACTGACATCCTCATAGTACCTTTTATCGCTGATGAAATTTCCGCTGCCGGCTAGCTTCATGGTGGGGGTGATATCCTGACTGTGCGCCAGCCGCAGGCTCCAGCGCTTTCTTTTGCGACGTTGAAGATCTTGCCAGCGAGACTCATAGACATAAGAACCCGACACGCTCCCCGCCAGTTTGTAACGCACCGCGTAGCGTCCGTCGAGGTTGAAGGAAAGATGAGATTTCTCGTAGAAATCCATACTCCCCTGAAGATCCCAGTATTCCGAGGCCGCCCAGTAATATCCCAGATTTCTGATGAAACGTTCCCCCACCTCGAAATTACCCAGCTCGAAGGTGGTGAATCCGGAGTGCCGACCTCTTTTGATGGGGAAGACATAGTAGGGGATGGCGGCCACCGGTAAGTCCCCGATATACAGTATCACCGGCCGGGCGATGACCTTATCGCGGTGAATGACCTTCATCCTCTTGCCGTAGAAATGAAAGTGAGCTTCATTTAGGTCGCAGGAGGTGAACTCCCCCTCCTGAACGAAGAGGATCTCATTGGTGATCTTGCTGATCTGTTCCCCGTGGTAGAAGCCCCCCTCGAACTCGGTGTCCCCGGCTTTGATCTTCCCCCTCTTGGTCTCGATATTGTAGACCATCTCTAGTCCGACGATTTCATCGGTCCCCTCCGTTAGGACCGGTGCATTCTTGACCACCCTTTCCCCCTCTTCCTCCTCCAGGGCCCCTTGGGCGTTCAAGATTTTTGTGGTGGTGTTATAGCTGATCAAATCCGCGGTCAGAGACATCTGCTTATGTTTCAGCCGGGAGTTGGTCTTCAAGGTGATGGTGCTGTCGTCGAAAGTGTAAAGGATCTCGGAGGCAGAATAATAGATGGTATCGAGCGGCTGCGCCTGGAGGGTATCCGATACTGCTCTCTCTTTCGGCGCGAAGTAAGTTCCCCGAGATCCACCGATGACCTCCACCTTCTGAGCCTTGCCCTCCGAGAGATAGAGGTTTAGGGTATCGCCGGAGACCTCGTTTTTGCCGGTTTTGCTCGAGTCCTTCGGGGCGGGCTGATAGAAACTTCTGGCGTTGCCCAGAGCCTGGACCTCCTCGACCTCTTCATTCTCTAAGAAGAAATCTATCCTCTGACCGGTGAGGTAGCTCTCGGCGAAGTCGGTCCTGGCCGAATCGGTCGGCTCCCAGCGGGTGGCTCTGGGGTTTCCGGTGACGATGACCTGACGCACCTCTTCCTCTTCGATAATAATCTCCATTCTCTCCCCGGTGAGCTGGTTGTCCTCCTGCCGTGCCACCGGGGATTGGCTCAAAACGATCCTATCCTCTTCAGCGAAGAGCTCCGCATGACCGCAGTTGGCTTTGAGTTTACCCCTCTGGATCGTGACGGAATCAACTGCCACCGCCCTTTTCTCCCCGGTGTAGTATTCCATCCGCAGGGCATCGACGGTCAGGCTTTCCGGGGAGTGGGCCTTGAAAACCGCTTGGGGAGAGATGGTGGCAACGACGAGTTTCTTCTTGCGGTCGTATTCGGCATAGCCGGAGGTTATGATCGTCTCCTCTTCGGGATCGACGGCGACCACATTCCCTCTGGCCATCGCTTTTTTGATTCTCTTGATATAGGTCAAGCGATCACAGGTTAATATCTGCTCTTCGTCCTGAAGCTCGGCGTTCCCCTGCACCACCACCTGGCCGGCAGTCTTATACCAGACCGCCCGGTCGCCCTTCAGAGTGGCCTCACCCTGTCGAAGCAGGACGCTGTCGGTCAGAACGATGATGGTATTCTTGGGGTCGTTGTTGAACTCCAATGAGCCTGCGTGCAGAAGCTCGATCGGCTCCTCCTCACTCTTCTGAGCCTGGGCCCGTGGTGAAACTAGAAGTGTCAGAAGCAAAAGGAGAAAGGGAGGTGATATTTTTCCTTTGAGAAACATGCTCTGCCCAATATAGTTTCGTCCGGTCTCACCTGCAATTTCATACTAATCCAGTTGAAGGCAAAAATCAACCTTGTGGCTGACAAAAAGACCTGTATGAAACCATCTATTCTGCCTGGAAAGCATGCACTATCTTATACGTTGTGCCTACGGGATTGTCGTTGACAAACTCTTGCCAGTGGTTATTATAAGTAGTGGGAGCAAGCCAGGCTTTTGAATTTTTGTTGCCTCATGTTAAATAAGTCTACGCCCCAAAGGAGCTAAGAAGGTAAATAATGTTTATCTCGATAGCGCCAAGCAGCAGAGGGCGCTGGTTTCACCTCTCTGTGGTTTTAACTTTTTCCCTCTTTCTGTTTTCAGGGAGCTCTTATTCTTTTGAAGGCAGATGCCATGATGAGAGCCTTATTCATTGGTATAATCCCGAGAATGCCGAAAGAATAAAGGCTGGATATGGAGTCAACAGCATCACCGACATCACCCTGCTTTCCTCTTCGGTGTTTCCGGGGGATTTTTTCGATCTGGTCTATCGCGACGGATATCTCTATTTAGCCAACGGGTGGCAGAACTACGATGGAAATCTCAAAATCTTCGATGTCTCCAATCCAGATACCTTGGTTCTATTGGGTCAATATAACTTAGAGATTGACGGCGGTGCCTTTCGTTTAGCCTTCAAGGATAATTGCGCCTACCTGGGGGTCTACGGTTACGGCTTGGTGGTTCTGGACATCGTCGACCCCGGGGCAATAACTCTGATTGGAGAGTTAGAGACCGAACAGCATCTCAATGATGTCTGCGTTGAAGGCGACTACCTTTATCTGGCATTGGATTCTTATGGTTTGAGGATTCTGGATATTTCCTCACCGGGAAATCCTCAGCCGGTCGGTTTTTACGAGACGACCAATCCCTCCCATTCCATAGCAGTCCGGGGAGATTACGCCTATCTGGCCGACGGAAGTGAGGGGATCACGATTCTCTACGTCGGCGATCCCACCGACCCCACCTGGGTTTATAACTACACCGAGGGCGATAAGCACTTCGAGGAGATCATCACGGACCCTGAACTGGCTATCGTTGGCTTCGGGAGGGAGATGATGAACACCGGGGGGTTTGTCGTTGTTGACATTTCCGATCCTCCGCATTTCCAGATATTGAGCGAGCAGACCATCTTCGGAGTTCAGGGTTTTCCCGACATCGGGATCGCTCTTGTCGATTCGCTTCTCTTCTTCGCCGGGGTCCAGGGCGGGTTTCAGATTTATGACATTTCAAATCCTTCCGATCCTGAAAGGCTGGGCGGCTTCGGTGGCGGTGCCCCCATGGGGGCCGAATACGCTCCCTGGCCGGCTCGAGTCACTCTCGGAGAGGAATACGCATACACCGTCTGCCCAGACAGATATTATGCCGTCACCGCCAACGATATCAAGGTGGTCGATATCTCCGAGCTCACCGAGCCTCAGGTGCACTCCAGCTGGGATACTCCCTCCTTCATTATGAATTCCAGGGTGGAGGGAGACTATGCCTACATTGCAGCTTCCAGCGATGGAGTCATCATCGAGGACATCTCCGATCCCTTCAATCCTGAGTTTGTCAGTCGGTTTAACGTTTACAATGATCACTTCGTTCCCGGACGAGCCTTAGACTTGGAAGGGGAAGTAGCGTTCATCGCCGGTGGGCGGCACTCCCTGACCTGTATTGACGTCTCCAATCCCGAGGAGCCTCAAGGTCTGTCGGACTACGACGAGGTGGCGGGATACGGCGCCGACCTGGAGGTCGAAGATAATCTCTGCGCCATCGCCCATTACGAGGTCTTCCCGGAGGATGGTTGGGTGACGCTTTTAGACGTTACCGACCCCACCTCGCTGGAGTATTTGAGCCTCCACAATACATACTCTCTCACCTTCGGGGTGGACATCGAGGGGGATTTCCTTTACGTCGCCAAACGGGAGGGGATCGAGATCGTGGATATCTCCTATCCCGGCTCCCCTTATAGCCTCGGCTCTGTGGTCACGGGCATCGGCTGTTACGATGTGGAGGTGGTGGGAGATTACGCTTACGCCGTCGATGAATCGACGGGATTGAACATAATCGATGTCAGCGACCCTCTCAACGCTGAGGTCATAGGAGCTTTGGAGACTCCCGGGGTGTCGAAGGACATCTCCATTCAGGCGAATTTGGCATTGATCGCCGACTATTACGGCCTTCTGATCGTTGAGGTCTCCGACCCCGAACATCCGGAGCTCTTAGAGACTTACGACACCAAGGCGTTTGCGCTGGGAATCAGCAGTTCCCCCGGATACGCCTACCTGGCCGACTTCTTTGCCTTTGACATCTTCTCCGTGGAATTCCTGTCCGCAGGGGAGAGCGATCCCGGAGAGCTGCCCTCCGATTTCACCCTCCTCGAACCTTATCCCAACCCCTTCAATGCCAGCGTTTCACTCCGGTATTATCTTCCCCGGAGGGCCTTCGTTACAATAGAGGTCTGTAATCTCCTGGGGGAGAGGGTCGCCGTTCTGTTGAACCAAAATCAGCCCGCCGGCTATGGTCGCCTAACGTGGTATCCCGAAAGAGTCGGTTCGGGAGTCTATTTCTGCAAACTGACGGTGGGAGGCAGGACAAAAGTAGGGCGATTGACTTTGCTCAAATAAAGCCTCCCGGGGGTGTGGATTTGTTGCACTGCATCTGTACAAGCCTCAGGTGGGCTTGAGCTTCTGTCTTAGGGGGTATCGTTGCGGAGGTCTTCCACCGATTCTTGGGGGAATAATTGAACAGAGCTAACAGTGTGAGGATCACTTAAACCATTGAACAAATCGATTATTTGCCTTGACTAAAGTATCTGCTTTTGTTATAATTCACCAAGAGGTGGTTTGATCTGGAGCTCGCCGGGAGGTTAAAGGAACTTCAGTCCCGAGGCGAGAGTTAATCATAACAATGATGAAGCGACTTCTATACAGAAGTGTCGAAACGCAGGAACTTCCGCCAGAGGGACTGTACGAATTACAATCTGCTTTTCATCTTCGGAACGTAGCTTTTTGATGCCAGGCTTTGTTCAGGGAAGCCAGCGATTATTTAAGACAGAATCGCCGTAGAAAACCGACTTTGAGCTGGAGGAGGTGATGTCAACCCCCACAAGATCTTTCTGGGTTTGAGTCCCCGGAAGGACGATTGAGTGTTTGGAACCATTGCCAATCGAGTCTAGCTAGCAGGAGAATTAGGAAAATGAGAAAAAGCATTCTTGTTGTTTTGGTGGGGGTCTTGCTGTGCGGATATTCTCTGGCTCAGGCCGGGGTCATCGACCCGGAGCTGGAGCTTGTCCTCAACAACAGCTCCCCCAATGAGCCGGTGCAGGTCCTGGCCTTCATGTCGAACCGCGTGGATCTCAACCAGATGAATATGGAGTTTGATGCCCTGGGCACCGACATGAGCACCCGCCACGAAATGGTGATCCGTTCTCTCCAAAAGAAGTCTTACGAGACCCAAACTGAGCTTCTCAATTACCTGGAGGCCCACAGTGTGGCCGGCGAGGTAAAGAACTACCACGGTTTCTGGATCGATAACAGCATCGTCTTCGAGGCCCCCAAGGGGATAATTCGCGCGGTGGCCGCTCGAGAAGACGTCGCCAAGGTCTTCCTCGACTACTTCATTGAGAACATCAAGCCCACCAGCATCATACCGGAGGGGACCATCACCGGGGTGGAGCCGGGCTTGAAGGCCATCCGGGCCGATGAGGTCTGGGCGCTGGGAATCACCGGCGAGGAGCAGCTGGTTTCCCATCTGGACACCGGAGTCGACGGCAACCATCCGGCACTGGCAGACCGCTGGA
>JBHIBM010000060.1:0-8479 GCA_046759085.1 Candidatus Zixiibacteriota bacterium | reverse complement strand
GAGGAGATAAGGTATGCCTTAGAATCTGATATCCTGATGCTGAACGTGGAATCAGAGCCGGAGTTAAGACTGATACAGACAATCGCAAAGCAGCTCAATAGAGTTGCTCCCATCTCCTTTCGCCTAAACCCCGGAATCGATCCTGTTTCTCACCCCCATCTGGCAACCAGCCTCAAAACCACCAAATTCGGTTTGGAGGAGAAGGAGGCACTTAGACTTTATCACCAAGCTGACAGTAGTGAGTATCTGGAAGTGGTCGGAATTCACATGCACCTTGGTTCTCAGATCACAACTCTATCTCCCTTTTACCAGGGCGCAAAAAAGCTTGTCGCGATTTACAACGAACTGAGGTCTTCGGGGCTAGAGTTAAGATATATCGATTTGGGAGGAGGCTTGGGGGTTCCCCTCCGGAAGTCCGACAATATCCCCAGCCCCGATGAATATGTCACCCACCTGATTCCGCTGTTCGAGAACATCGACGCCACCATAATTGCAGAGCCGGGAAGGTGCATAATGGGGAACGCCGGAATTCTGCTCACCAGGATTCTATACCTCAAAAGCACTTCGAGTAAGAACTTCCTGATTGTGGATGCCGGAATGAACGACTTCGTCCGCCCCGCCTTCTACAGTGCCAGGCACCAGGCCTGGCCGGTGGAGAAGCGAGTCGGCGAGGAAACCGAATTTGACGTTGTTGGTCCCGTCTGTGAGGCCAGCGACTATTTAGCCAAGGACGTTCCCTTGACATCTCCCTCAGCGAGTGATTATTTGGCAATAATGACCGCGGGCGCATACGGCTATTCCATGGCCTCCAACTACAACTCCAGATTGAGGCCTGCGGAGGTGCTGGTCGACGGGGATGACGTAACTTTGATTCGAAAGAGAGAGACACCAGAGGATCTGTTTTGACGGAGGACAAATTAGCCTACTTGCGCCCCTCTTTCATAGAGGTCGATCTAGATGCCATCCGCTTCAACGTTAAGAGTATCAAGCAGAGGTTGGGAGACGGTGTCAAGCTGCTTGCGGTGGTCAAAGCCAATGCCTACGGTTTGGGTGCTGTCGAGGTTTCGCGAACAGTGTCGGAGGCAGGTGCAGAATGCTTGGGGGTGGCTATCGTTGAAGAGGGGATCCAACTGCGCGAAGCCGGAATCTCAACACCTATATTGGTGTTATATCCCGAACCTCCAGAGCGGGCCGAGTTCTTTCTGGAATACGACCTGATCCCCACAGTGTCAGACCAGCTCCTTCTGGAGAGACTCAACCATCTTTGCTCGCGGTCAAATAGAATGGGAGATCTCTTTCTAAAGCTGGACAGCGGCATGGGCCGCTACGGTCTTTCTCCCGGGAGCCTCCTCTCTTTAGCAGAGAAACTACTGCGGATGAGCAAGACGCGTCTCGCGGGACTTTCAACGAATCTCTCCGACCCTGAGAATGGCAGGGAGGGATATTCACTAGAGCAGATAGAGACATTTCGAAAGGTCGATCGCAAGTTACGAGGCTTGGGCTTCAGGGACTATCTGCGTTCGGTCGCCAATTCCACGGCCTTTCTGGACCTCCCCGAATCTCATTTCGATCTGGTTCGCATAGGTCACCTGCTTTACGGATCTTATCCCTCCGAGCAAGAGGCTTCGGCGATACCTTTGAAGTCGGTTTTCGCTCTGAAGAGCAGGGTGTTGCTGCTGAAGGAGGTTGATTGTGGACGACCTTTAGGTTACGGTAACAGCTACACAACTACAAGGTTGACCAAGATCGCAACTCTCCCGATCGGCTACGCTGATGGGGTACCCCGCCAACTCTCGAACTGCGGACAGGTTCTAATCCGGGGTCAAAGAGCCAATATCATCGGTCGGGTCTGCATGGACGCTTTGATGGTTGACGTAACCGACATAGCTGATGTCCAGCTAGGCGACGAGGTGGTGTTGATTGGCAAACAGGGGGATGAAACCATAACCGTGCACGAGATAGCGAAAACCAGCGGAACCATCAGCTACGAAATCATCAGCCGGTTTTCTTCGAGATTGCCTCGGATATGCAAAAACCTACACAAGACCCCGGAAACGGTGATGCAGGCTGAGGCGCTGAGGGAGCCGAACGTGGCGAAAAAGGTTAATTGAGCCGGATTCGTGATCAAAGCCGTCATAATCGTTCTGGGATTCGTAGTCATAATGTCTGCGTTGGTAGCCTTGAAGCTTGAGACCTCCAGAGACTTCACCATTCACGGACGCATAGCTATCGATGGGGAGGAGGGTTGGAGAGAGGGCCAATTTGAGAATACATATTTTGACTCAAGCGACGAGGCCGTAACCCTCTCCTCTGGAGGTGAGGGTGTATACATCTCCAGCCCTTTTAGAACTGAGTTTCCTTTCAACGAGGTGGTTCTCACCTGGAACTGCCAGCAATCCGAGGCAGGATATCTGACCGCCTCCGTCAGGGCCAGTAAGGACAATCAGGCCTGGACCAGCTGGTATGAAATTGCCAGGTGGCCGGGATTAAAATCGGGCATGGAAGTCGGGGTGAAGCGGGATGAGGATGGATACATTAACGAAGACTACTTGGTGTTGAGTCAGAAACACAACTATATTCAGTTCAGATTTGAAGTGAAATCTTCTGACACCGGAGAAACCCATCTGGAAAGCACCCACCTGATCTACACTGACACCCGCGCCAACTATTTCGCTTTTAAAAAACACTCCTCTCCAGGAGATGTGGAGCTTCCGGAGGTAAATCTGGAGGTTCCCTACCTCTCTCAACAGAGGTTGCCAGATTCAATTTCCTGGAAGACATGCAGTCCCACTTCCTTGACCATGGTCATGAATTTTCACGGGGTGAAGGTTTCCCCTCTCGAGGTTGCTGAGAAGGGTTACGATAGCTATAACGACATATATGGCAACTGGCCCTATAACATGACCGCGGCTCACCGGTATGGGTTCACTTCCTGGGTGGACAGGCACAATAGCTTCAGTGAGATCGCGAAGGAGCTCCAGGAGGGTTTTCCGGTCATCCTCAGCATCGCCTTTGGCGAGGGGGAGCTCAAAGGCTCGCCGGTAAGTCAGACCGATGGTCATCTCATCGTACTCCGGGGCTTCACATCTGACGGGAACGTGATCTGTAACGACCCCGCCTTTCACAATTCGACTGAGGGTGTCATCATCTATGATCGAAACGAATTGGAGAAAGCCTGGACGGGTCATCACGGAGTGGCATATCATCTGCGTCCATTCTAAGCTGCAAACAGTGATATGATCAAGCCCAGGAGACTGAAAAAGGGGGATACAATCGGGGTGGTGACACCGGCAAGCCCCATAGATTCCTCTCGTTTACGCCGCGGAGTTGGACGATTACGGAGCTGGGGATATAAAGTCAAGATCCATCCCTCCGCATATAGTCGCAGAGGCTATTTGGCCGGCGATGATTATGCACGTGCTCAGGCATTGAATGAAATCTTTGCCGACGAAGAGGTCGATGCCATCTTCTGCGCCCGAGGCGGTTACGGATCTGTGAGGATTCTGCCTCAGATAGATTACGGTAACATTAAAAGAAACCCAAAGATATTTGTCGGTTATAGCGACATCACCAGTCTGCATCTGGCGACATACAGGAAAACCAGATTGGTGACTTTTCTCGGCCCTATGGTGCAGACGGAGCTCAGCAAGAGAATGCCAGTCTACAACAGAGATTCTCTACTTGATGCCCTAAGCGATAAAGCATCGAGAGTTCCGTTAAGAAACCCGAAAGGGATGGGAAATTGGCGGATTCTGAGAAGAGGTGTTGCCGAGGGGATAATCTTGGGCGGCAACCTGACCCTCATAGCGATGTTAGCGGGGACACCTTACATGCCAGAGTTGAGGGGGAAGATCCTTTTCATCGAGGATATCGATGAAGAGCCCTCCAGCATTGACGGCATGCTTTTTCAATTGAAGTTAGCGGGTCTGCTGGACAAGATATCTGGGTTGGTGATCGGACAGTTTACGAACTGCAAACCGACCAAGAGCGGTCGGCCGAGTCTGTCTATAACGCAAATCCTGAGAGATGTCCTTGCGGGAACAGATTATCCAGTCATATATAATTTTGCGTGCGGACATGGCAGATATATCTGCACCCTTCCTTTGGGTATACGAGCAAGAATCGACACAGAGAAAAGGATATTCACGCTCTTGGAATCGGGAGTTATGTAAGCTATGAAATTGACATACGAAAGGTTCGATCTGAAAGTTATCGACCCCTTCCGGATCGCGAGGGGCACCACTACCGTTAGTCCCAGCATCATTCTCAAGATCGATGGCGGCTTCGGCGAGGCCGCCCCCAGCAGCTTCTACGGTGAAGACGTCGAGACTGCAAGCTCTTTCATTGAAAGGGCCAAGAGCCTTATCGGTGAAGATCCCTTCAAGTTGGAGGAAATCCTCCGGAATATCGATTCCATTATGGAGGGGAACGGCTCCGCCAAGGCGGCAATCGATATGGCTCTATATGATAACCTGGGGAAGCTTCTGGGCCTGCCGGTCTATAAGCTATTGGGGCTCTCCCGACCCGACAGCGCTTATACCTCCTTCACTATCGCTATCGACGCACCCGAGACCATGAAGAGGAAAACCGAGAAGGCCCCCGGGTTCTCCGTATATAAAGTCAAGGTCGGTGTTCCGGGAGACGAGGAGATGGTCGCTGTCGTCAGAGAGGCCACGAAAGCCAAGATCAGGGTAGATGCCAACTGCGGCTGGAAACCGAAAGAGGCAGTGGAGAAGATCAAATCGCTCCACAAATATGATATTGAGTTTGTGGAACAACCGGTGGAGAGAGACGATCTCGAGGGATTGCGATACGTCCGTGAGCGTGTGGATATACCCATCATCGCCGACGAGGGAGTGATGACCTCCAGGGATGTCGCTAGACATTACCGGGCGGTCGACGGCATAAACATAAAACTCTCCAAGTGCGGGGGAATTCGTGAGGGCCTAAGGATGATACATACGGCACGCGCCCTGGGAATGAAGGTGATGTTGGGATGTATGATTGAGACCAGCGTCGGCATTGCCGCCGCCATGCAACTATCTTCATTAGCAGACTATCTGGATTTGGATGGCCACCTTCTGATTGAGAATAACCCTTTCGAGGGGCTGGGCCTCGAAGACGGCAAGGTAGTTCCTTCTGGCGAACCCGGCTTGGGAGTAAAGAGAAGAGTTGACTCCTGACAAAAAGCTTTCTCTGACGGTCATCATATTCTTATTGTTGACGGGCATAGCCGGACAGGCTCTGTCCAAAGATAGAGAGACGGCTCAAGCGCCGTTCATCAACGTGGTCTACCCTCCTGAGGGTGCGAGCATCGGGGCGCGTGATTCCACGTTCATATTTGGACAGGTCGCTCCAGGGTCAAAACTGACAATCAATGGACATCACGTCAAAGTTCACAAAAATGGTGGCTACTTAGCGTTTCTGCCGATACAGGCGGGCGATTTCGTTTTTCATCTGGAAGCCCGAAATCAGTTGGGAGTGACGACCACGGATTTGCACGTTAAGGTCCCTGAGAGCCTGGCCTTCCCGGAGGACAGCTTGATTATCACGGGCATGCTGCCCTGGCGGGATTTGACTCTGACGGAGGGAGATATCCTTCAGGTTCGCTTCCACGGTACTCCTGGCTGTAGTGCTTTCTTCTCCATTCCCGGTCTGCACCAGGGTATACCGATGGTTGAGCTCCCTACCCGGGAGGTGCCTGCCTGGGGGGAGGTTTTCAGGGAAAGAGGGGAGGGAATTGAAGAAAAGAACAGTGGCATCTACTCCGGAGTCTACCGTATCACCAAGGCGGATAGCACGGACTCTGTCCGGATCCACTTCAAGCTGGTGCGGGAGGACTCAACCTCGAATTCCACAGAAGCCGTCGTCACCATAGAGCGATATGATGTCCCCCGAGTAGTGGAGTTTACCGGGAAGCAGCAGGTTGTGCGAACTGGCCCCGAAAGAGGCTATCTGCTTCTGTATCAACCTCCGGGAGTGAGAGCAGAAGCCACCGGACAGATCGGCGATTGGGTGAGGTTGGCTCTAGCCCCAGGGGTGGAAGCTTGGGCACATAAAGACAGCGTGAAGCTTCTGCCGGAGGGAACCCCGATTCCTGAGAGTCGAATAACATACATACGCACCCGAAAAACCGAGAGGGGTGTCCAGGTGAGAGTTCCTTTGCGGCAGAGGTTACCGTACAACATGGAGCAAAGCGTGAATCCCCAAATGCTGACCTTAAATATCTTCGGCGGAGTCTCTGATACCGACTGGATACGATACGATTCTGATGACAACATAATTGATCAGATCCGCTGGCGGCAATTTCAAAAAGGGGTGTATCAGATCAAAGTCAATCTCAGACAGAAGCAACAGTGGGGATATGATATATTCTATGAGGAGAATACCCTGGTCTTAGAGATAAAAAAGGAACCGACATTCGGGGGAGCTTTGAAATCATCAGTCTCCGGCTTGACTTTCATGATAGACCCCGGTCACTCTCACGACAGCGGTGCCATCGGCCCCACCGGATTGAAGGAGAAGGACGTCAATCTCTGGATTGCTCACAAACTGAGGAAGATCTTAGAGAAGCACGGCGCCACGGTATATATGACCCGCTATGGTCACGAAGATGTAGCTTTATACGACCGGCCAAAGAAGGCGATGGAGCACAACGCCGACATATTGATCTCGATACATAACAACGCCCCTCCCCGACGGAGTCAATCCCTTCGTCAACAACGGGACGTCGACATATTATTATCATCCCCAGAGCTATCCATTGGCACACGCTATACATAAAAGGATGGTCAAGAATTTAGGCCTTCCGGACCACGGTCTGTATTACGGCAATCTGGTTTTGACTCGTCCCACGCAGATGCTTGCGGTTTTGGTGGAGTGCGCCTTCATGATGATCCCCGAACAGGAGGCCATGCTCCGCACAAAGGAATTTCAAAAGAGATGTGCTGAGTCTATCTATAAGGGGATTTGTGATTTCTTGAAAAGCGAAGGCGATCATTAGTCTTTGAGAGATAACCATAGACGCTCCCTTTTCTTGGAGCGGGCTCATGGCTTCCTTTGAACTCAAGCGTATAACCTTTCGCAGAAGACTTCCTGGAAAAGGTAGAAGATGAGTTTTAGGATCGTTAAAGGAATTATCCGGTTATCTGCTTCAGTCTGTTTATTCCTCCTTTTCATCTCGAGCGCTTCGGCTCAGAGGCTTCTTATCTTTATGGATTTTGATCAGACCGACCACCTGAAAGCTTACGGAGTTGCCTACTGGTGCTTGGAGCAGGGATACAATGTCGAGTGGCTCTTGAATTATCGGGGAGGCTCCTTCATGAGCGATTATGCCGACGAAGTCGCTCAGCTCTGCAAGCTTCGAGGTGTTGCCTATTCAGCGGTTTCCCCTGCGGAGGAGGCTTCTATCAGAAAGACTATCGAGGACAACAACATGGAATCGGTGCTCCTAGAGAAGGCTCCGAAGGTCGCCATTTATGCTCCCCCTATTAGCGAAAATGAACCCTGGGATGACGCTGTTAATTTGGCCCTGACTTATGCCGAAATCCCCTTCGAGGTCATCTGGGACGAGGAGCTCCTGGCCGGCAAACTTCACGACTACGACTGGGTTCATCTTCACCACGAGGATTTCACCGGTCAATACGGGAAGTTCTATGGCTCCTATCGAAATGCCCTGTGGTATAAACAGAACAAGGCTCTCAATGAGGCCACCGCCCAGAAATTAGGATTTAAAAAAGTGTCCCGGTTGAAATTGGCAGTGGCCAGGGCCATCAAGGAATATGTAGCTGGGGGTGGGTTCCTCTTCGCTATGTGTTCGGCCACCGACACCTACGACATCGCTCTGTCAGCCGAGGGGGTGGACATCGTCCCCACCGAACTGGACGGTGACCCCGCCGACCCCGATTGTCAGGAGAGGCTGGGTTACTCCAAAACTTTCGCCTTCGAGAACTTCAAGGTGGAGTTGAACCCCATGATTTACGAGCATTCGGACATAGACACCTCCCCCACCCGGGGGATGAGGATTCCCGGACCGGAGACGGACTATTTCACCCTCTTCGATTTTTCGGCTAAATATGATCCGGTGCCGACGATGCTGATTCAAAATCACGTTCCGGTGGTGAACGGTTTTTTAGGGCAATGCACCGGCTTCCACAAAGACAAAGTGAAGAGATATATCACCATCCTGGGAGAGACCGAGGGAAAAGGAGAGGTGAAGTATCTTCACGGAAACTTCGGCAGGGGTACCTTCACTTTTCTGGGAGGTCATGACCCCGAGGATTACCAGCACATGATCGGCGATCCCCCGACACAACTGGAGCTGCACAAGAATTCCCCCGGATATCGGCTGATACTTAACAACGTTCTTTTTCCGGCGGCGAGGAAAAAGGAGAGGAAGACCTAGCCAAAGAATCTGCTGTTTGGTCGGTGCTCTTATGTTGCGTCAGGACCGAAGTCCGCCTGGGCGGACGTGTCCTGA
>JBHIBM010000059.1:0-8561 GCA_046759085.1 Candidatus Zixiibacteriota bacterium | reverse complement strand
TGTGATGCTTTCCTGGATGCCAGAGATGACAAGATCATCGATCTTACGGCCTCAACCTCAGCATGTAGTGGTGGAACCTGGCACCTGGGTCTTGGTGAGCGTCCGAAGGGAGAGTACGACAAGGCTCTCAAAGAGTTTCTTGTCAATGGGGAGAAGCTTTACTGCTCCATTGCCGCATTCCACCGGGCGCAAGCTTTGACGGCGCCTCCGCCTCTTGGTCTGGCAGAGCACGTTGTTCTGTCGCCGATGGATAAAGCAGAATTCCGGCCGGATGTGGTGCTCTTTATCTGCAACGCGGAGCAGGCATGCCGTCTTGTGACCCTCGATGGCTATGACACCGGCATTCCCCCGCGGCTGGAGATGTCGGGGTCGACTTGTCATCAGGCAGTCGCTTATCCGGTGGTCACCGGAGAGCTGAACGTCAGCCTCATGGACTATACCAGCCGGCGAATTCGGGGTTACACCCCCGAAGACCTCTTGGTCTCAATCCCCTATCACCGCTTTCATGGAGTGATGCGGAGCATCCCCCGCTGCACCGCCGGGCGTGCGAAAATGGAGATTCCAGAATCATTCCGCCGTCTGGTCGGTGACGAGGCCTTACAGGATCTGGAAGACTAACGAAGACAACTGACGCTTTTGCTCTGAAACACGACATGCATCGCTAGGGTGGGAGTTGAACTCCCACCCTTTTCTCTTTGGGTGCCGAGCTGGAGCTTCCCTTAATCGTTGACAAAAACCTGCAAGATAGTTAAGTTCCAATTCGAACATGTTCTCCGAATAGCTGAGGTCTGCTGAATGCAAATCATTGTAGCCCCCTCTCTGCTCTCCTGTGATTTCAGTCGTCTTAAAGAGGAGGTGGAGGCGGTGGAGGCCGCCGGAGCCGACTGGATTCACCTCGATGTTATGGATGGTCATTTCGTCCCCAACATCACCTTCGGTCCGGCTCTGGTTGAGGCCGTGAAACGATGCACCAAATTGCCCCTAGACGTCCACCTCATGATTGACAACCCCGACGACCATTTGGAGAGGTTCATCCAGACCGGCGCCGACTGGCTCACCATCCACCAGGAGGTCGCACCTCATCTGCCTCGGACTCTTATAAGGATAAAGGAGCTTGGCGCCAAGGCCGGGGTATCTCTTAACCCCAGTACTCCCTTTAGCACCGTCATCCCGGTGATGGAGATGGCGGACCTGCTTCTGATAATGACCGTAAATCCGGGCTTCGGAGGACAGGAGTTTGTCCCGACGGTCTTACCCAAGATCAGGGAGGCCAGAACTTACATTGAGAGCAAGGATTCGAATACGAAGATCGAGGTAGACGGAGGCATAGGACCGGAAACTTCCCCGCTGGTCAAAGAGGCAGGTGCCGAAGTATTAGTTGCCGGTGCAGCCATCTTCAAGAGCGGAGACTACAGGAAAACCATAGAGCAAATTCGAGGCAGCAAACCTTGACATACCCTGCTCGGTTTGTTATAGTTTCCCCGATTTTTTGACGAGAAGATAGAGGTTCCCAGATCCAGAGACTCCTCTGGACCGCAAGATGTCCGACAAATTCGATCTGAGGCCCGGAAGCCAGCGTGAATAGAAGCTCAACATACACCCAGTCCCGCCTGAGGGCTCTGAGAGAGAGAATCAAAGCCAGGAGGTTGGATGCTCTGCTGGTGACAAGCTTAAACAATGTCCGCTACCTGACCGGTTATTCCGGTAGCAACGGGATAGCGGTGGTCTCTCAGAGAGGGGCTTATTTTCTCACCGACTTCCGTTACCAGACCCAGGCTCAAAAGGAGGTCAAGAACTACCGCATCCGGATCGCCCAGAGACAGCTCTTGCCGGAACTGAAAAACCTAGCGCCCATCAGACCGGGAGCCAGAGTCGGTTTCGAGGCCGTGAACCTCTCCGTCAAAGTGCTCGGAACTCTGAAGAAGCTCTTGCCCGAGGTGAAGTTAGTCCTGACGGAGGGTTTGGTCGAATCGGTCTCCATTCGAAAAGATGAGGAGGAAATCAGAAAGCTCAGGCGGGCAGCGAGAATCACAGACTTGGCCTTCGAGCATGCGTTGAAATTCATTAAGCCGGGCGTGAGGGAGCTCGACATCGCCAGTGAAATCCGCTCTGCAGAGTGTGCCTCCTTTCCAGTCTCATGCGGTGATGCCCAGCTTTGAGACCATTGTCGCCTCCGGGGTGCGCTCGGCGATGCCTCACGGGGTTGCCTCCACGAAGAAGATCAAGAAAGGGGAGTTCGTCACCATGGACTTCGGAGGTCAGTATCAAGGATACTCCTCCGATATTACCCGCACCGTGGTGGTGGGAAAAGCCACCTCCAAACAGAAAAAGATTTACAATCTGGTCTTAGAGGCTCAACTGGCAGCGCTCTCCGAAGCCAAAGGCGGCATGAAGGCGAAAGATCTAGACAAGGTCGCCAGGGATGTCATTTCTAGCGCAGGTTACGGGAAAAACTTCGGGCACGGCTTGGGACACGGCTTGGGACTCTTGGTGCACGATTCGCCCGCAGTCAGCCCCAGCAGCGAAGCCACCCTCCTTCCAGGCATGGTAATCACCATCGAGCCGGGAATCTACCTTCAAGGCTGGGGTGGGGTGCGGATCGAAGACGATATCGTCATCACCGAAGGGGGCTGTCGGCTTCTCACTAAGGCAGGTAAGAAGTTGGTGGAGCTTTAGCGGCGGTGTCGAACCGCCGCTTCTGGATCGATTCATTGCCCGACCAAACTTACGGGCAACAGGTGGGATCATGAAAGAGAAAGAGATCAGGAGATTAATCAAGTTGGTGGAGGAGTCCGGTGTCGACGAGCTGGAGATCTCCCGCTGGGGACGAAAGATCCGCATCACCAAACGTCTCCCGGTCCCAGCCTCTCAGCCGGTCAACTCTAACAGCGTTACCAACCTCATCGCCAATCCCAGCACCGCGATTAGCGGCTCCCCAGTGGCGGAGCCGCTGGAGAAACAGATTGCAGAAGGGTTAGTGGAGACAAAATCCCCGATGGTGGGAACCTTCTATCGGGCTCCGGCTCCGGATGCCAAACCGTATGTGGAGGTTGGGGATAGAGTCTCGGTGGGACAGGTGGTCTGTGTAATAGAGGCCATGAAACTGATGAATGAAATCGAAGCCGAGATCTCTGGAACCATGGAGAAAATCCTGGTGGAAAACGCCCAACCGGTGGAGTTTGGACAGGTGCTTTTCTGGACCCGGCCGGAGAAGAGCTAAAGCCTCAGAAATTCGTCTTTGTTGCTTTCCCTTCGAGCTTAAGAAAGGCACCGAACTGTCGATTCTCATCCAATGAAGCTTCTAACTACGCACCGAACCTTACCGGAGGAGGCCCGACCGTGGATTTAGATCAACTGCTCTCCCAGATGCGCTCGCGGGGTGCCTCGGATTTGCACCTCCGGGTGGGGATGCCTCCCACCCTGAGGGTGGACGGGAAGTTGATCACCCTCAAGGAGGAGGTTTTACATCCGGATGAGCTGGAGGCTGTGACCGAGAGCATTCTGACTCCGGCGCAGAAGGAGAGGTTCGACAACTACAACGAGCTGGATCTAGCTCTGAGCATACGGGAGCTGGGGAGATATCGGGTCAACCTCTATCGTCAGAGAGGAACGGTGGGAATAGTGCTCAGAGCTGTACAGACCGAAGTCCCGGCGTTCGCTGAACTCGGTTTGCCGGAGGTGGTGGCCAAACTGGCAGATGCTAGACGAGGCCTCACAATTGTTACCGGCACCACCGGCTCCGGGAAATCCACCACCCTGGCGGCGATGATCGACCGCATTAACCAGACCAGGAGGGTCAATATCCTCACCATTGAGGACCCCATCGAATACGTCCACTACAACAAGGAGAGCATGATTGTCCAGAGGGAAATCGGAGCTGACACCGATTCATTTTCCACCGCTTTGAGGCAGGCTTTTCGGCAGGACCCGGACGTAGTTCTGATCGGCGAGATAAGGGACAGGGAGACCATGGAAATCGCCCTAGCGGCGGCCGACACCGGACATCTCGTCCTCACCACCCTCCATACCTTAAACGCGGTCGAGACCATAAGCCGGATAATCTCCTTCTTCCCGCCCCACCAGCACCAACAGGTGAGGCTCCTCTTGGCGGGGACCTTGAAGGCCATTATCTCCCAGAGGCTTTTGCCTCGAGCCCAGGGGCAGGGACGGGTTCCGGCAGTGGAGATTCTGGTGAACACCGCCACCGTCAGGGAGTGCCTTTTGAACGCCGATAAAACCTCTCAGATTCATGACCTCATCGAGAGCGGTTCCGTCGAGTATGGGATGCAGTCTTTTGACCAGTCGATGATGAAGCTTTATTCTTCGGGGCTCATCTCCTATGAGGAGGCGACCTCACAGGCAGACAATCCCGATGATTTCCAATTGCGAGTCAAGGGGATCGTGGGGGCCGCTGAACGCGGCTGGAGAGAATTCACGGAGTTGGGGGAGAGTTGAGCCTGCCTAGTCTCGATTTTGAGTTTCTCGGATGTTCACAAAGATATTGATTGCCAATCGGGGCGAGATCGCCTTGAGGATTATCCGGGCTTGCAAGGAGATGGCGATTCGCACCGTGGCGATATACTCCGAGGTCGACCGGGAGTCGCTTCACGTCCGCTTCGCCGATGAAGACGTCTGTATCGGCCCCGCCCCTTCCACTCAGAGTTACCTAGATCCAAAACGGATAATCGCCGCCGCCGAGATCACCGGGTGTGAGGCCATCCATCCCGGCTACGGTTTTCTGGCCGAGAGCGCCTCCTTTGCGGACATGTGCGAAGCCAGCGGCTTCAAGTTCATCGGCCCTCCCCCGGAGGTGATCCGCTCAATGGGGGATAAATCCTTGGCCAAAAGGACCATGCAAGAGGCGGGAGTGCCGATCATTCCCGGAAGCGACGAAGTGGTGCAAAGCCCCGAGGAGGCTCAAGAGATCTCCGAGGGGATCGGCTATCCGATGATAATCAAAGCCGCTGCCGGAGGTGGGGGCCGGGGGATGCGTCTGGTTCAATCGCCGGAGGAGTTAGGCCAGCAATTCGAGACTGCCCGCATGGAGGCCGCCTCCGCCTTCGGCAGCCCGGAAGTTTACATCGAGAAGTTCATCGAGCGACCTCGACATATCGAGGTTCAAATTCTCGCCGACGAGCATGGGAACATCATCCATCTGGGTGAGAGGGACTGCTCTATCCAGCGTCGTCACCAGAAGTTGATAGAGGAATCGCCTTCCCCGGCCCTCTCACCCGATAAAAGAGAGGCGTTGGGCAAAGCCGCCCTCCAGGGTGCGAAGGAGGCCGGTTATCGCAACGCCGGCACGATGGAGTTTCTCTTCGACAGGCACGGAAATTTCTATTTCATGGAGATGAACACCAGAATCCAGGTGGAGCATCCGGTCACCGAGGAGGTCACCGGATTCGACTTGGTCAAGGAGCAGATAAGAATCGCCAACGGTGAGAAGTTGGGCTGCTTACAATCGCAGGTTAATCTCTGTGGTCATGCCTTAGAGTTTCGCATCAATGCCGAGGACCCGGAGAAGAACTTCGCTCCCCATCCGGGACTGATCACCAGCTTCCACGTACCCGGGGGCTCCGGAGTCAGAGTTGACACTCACGCTTATGCCGGATATCGTATCCCCCCCAACTACGATTCCCTGATCGCCAAATTGATCGTTAAAGCCCAAAACCGTCAGGAGGCCATTCAGAAGATGCGTCGGGCCTTAGAGGAGTTCATAGTTGAGGGAGTGTCCACAACCATCCCCTTCCACAAATCCCTTCTGCAAGACTCGCTCTTTCTGAGCGGGCACTACGACACCGCCTACATCGAGGCGCTCAGCCTCGAGAAGTTGGCACCGTCAGTCAAGACTTGAAAGACTTGCCCTGCCGCGAATAGTCCCTATATTAGGGTCTGTTTTCAACTCATAAGGAGGTCACGTGAACGTCCCAGAAGAATTCAGGTATACTAAAGAACATGAGTGGCTCAAGGCCGAAGAGGGTCTGGCCACGATCGGAATCACCGACTACGCTCAATCAGAGTTGGGGGATATAGTCTTTGTGGAGCTGCCCCAGGTGGGGGATACCGTTTCTCAGGGGGAGCCTTTCGGAACCATCGAGGCCGTGAAGACGGTGGCGGATCTGTTCTCTCCGGTGAGCGGTGAGGTCTCGGAGCTGAACCCCAAGATCGAAGAGGACCCTGCGGTCATGAACAAGGACCCCTACGGTGAGGGCTGGATGATGAAGATAAAGATGTCCGAGGCTTCCCAGGCCGATTCCCTGCTCTCGCCGACAGACTACAGAGCTTTGATAGAAAAAACAGAATAGAGCATGGGTTCCAACTACCTCCCCAACACTGAATCCGATCAGGAAAAGATGCTCAGAAGGATTGGCGTGGAAAGCTTCCGGGAGCTTCTGGAGAGGAGTATGCCCGCCTCACTGATAAAAGAGCATTTGCCCGACCTGCCCCCACCCCTCTCGGAGATGGAGGTGAGTTCCCTTCTCACCGGGCTTTCTCGGAAGAATCTGAATCTGGGGGAAGTGACCTCTTTCCTCGGGGGTGGCGTTTACGATCATTTTATACCGGCAGTGATTGACCAGCTTCTTCTGCGCTCGGAGTTTTGCACCGCCTACACCCCTTATCAGGCGGAGGTCAGCCAGGGGACCCTGCAGAGCATTTATGAGTTTCAATCCCTGGTCTGCGAGATTACTGGAATGGAGGTGGCCAATGCCTCCATGTACGATGGGGCAACGGCTGCCGCGGAGGCCGCTCTTTTAGCCTGTTCTGAGACCGGGAAAAAACAGGTGTTGGTCGGGGGTAATGTTCATCCCGACTATCTGCAAGTGATGAGGACTTACTTCTCCGGTCTGGAGGTGGAGCTCTCCGAGATCACCTTCAAAGAGGGACTCTTGGACTTCGCTGACTTCAAAAGCAAGATGTCAGACAAGATTGCAGCGGTGATCATCCAGAGTCCAAATTTCTTCGGGCTGTTGGAGGATATCTCTCTCTTCGAGCCGGAGGTACACACAGGCGGCGCCTTACTGGTTCAGATATTCGACCCCATTTCACTCGGCATTCTGAAGACCCCGGGGGAATACAATGTCGACATCGCGGTGGCAGAGGGACAACCTCTAGGTCTCCCCCTCAGTTACGGCGGTCCCTATTTGGGATTGATGGCCACCAAGAGCTCTCTGGTTCGAAAGCTGCCCGGTCGCCTCTCCGGTGCCACTGTGGACGACCGCGGAAGGCGCGGTTTCGTTTTGACGCTGCAAACCAGGGAACAGCACATCCGCAGGGAGAAGGCCACCTCCAACATATGCACCAATCAAGCCCTTTGCGCCCTGGCGGCCGCCATCTATCTTTCCCTGATGGGCAGGGAGGGGATAAGGGAGGTCGCAGAGCTTTGCCTGGAAAGGAGCCGGTATGCTCAGGAGGAGATCTGTAAGCTAGACGGTTTCAGGCTGAAGTTCTCTTCTCCTTATTTCAAGGAATTCGTAATTGAGACCCGCCTCAAAGCGGAGGTTATCGTTGAATCTTTGGGCAGGCAGGGAATCCTTCCGGGGGTGGATTTGGGACGCTATTTCTCGGGAATGGAGAACTGCCTGATGATGGCGGTTACCGAAAAAAGAACCAAACCGGAGATAGATAGACTTGTGGAGGCTTTGTCCGGAGTCTAAGAGAATACTCCAGGACAGAGACCAGGGAATACCCCTGAACTGCAAAGCAAACGTTAAGGAGATCATCATGGGAAGTCCAAAATCGATCTTGATTTTAATGCTTGTTTCTTCGTTTTGTTTTTTCGGGTGTGCGAAAAAGGAAACCGCAACCCAGATCAACTGGTTTGACGACTTCGAGTTGGGTCAAATAAGGGCCCAAAACCTGGGACAGAATATGCTCGTCGACTTCTACACCGATTGGTGCAAATGGTGCAAGGTCATGGATGATTCTGTCTTCGTCGACCCAAGTCTAGTGCAGATGTCAACCGAGATGGTCTTTACGAAGGTCAACGCCGAGGAAGACACTATCACGGCCAAGAAGTACGGGGTCAGCGGTTATCCCACTATTGTTCTAATGAAGCCTGATGGCGAGGAGATCGATCGCATATACGGGTATATGCCAGCTCCGGACTTCATCAATCAAGTGAATCTTTATCTGCAGGGGAAGGAAACCTTGCAGGACTATCTCGGACGTTTGCAGGAGAACCCCAATGACATTGACGTCAACTTCACCCTGGCGGAGAAATATGGGGCTCGCTCTCAATATGAGAAGTCGGCCTCCTTTTACAGCAAGGTCTTAGAGTTGGATCCTCAGAACGAAGCCGGGAAATCGGACCAGGCCCTGATGAATCTGGGATTCTCATATTACAGACAGAAGAAATTCCAAAGGGCGATTGACACTAACACCGAGTTCCTCAAGAGATATCCCGATTCTGAGCTCAAGGAGGACGTTATCGTATACATACCTTATTTCTACGCCAAGTGGGGCAAGAAGGACAAGGCTCTGAAGCTTTACAATCAATATCTGAGAACTTATCCCGAAGGCGAAAACGTGGAATGGGTCAACAAGCAGATAAAGAAACTGAC
>JBHIBM010000058.1:0-8563 GCA_046759085.1 Candidatus Zixiibacteriota bacterium | reverse complement strand
CGGAGACCCAGAGTTCCTTCGACTTCTCCCTGATGATTCCAGATCTGGAGGTCAAAACCGAGCTGTGTTCACCTTCCTGGTCATAGAAATCGGCATGGACAACTCTTGCGGTGGTGCTGTCCTCCTTCTCATAGCGGGCGATGTAATCGGCCTTGAGCATCATGCGGCGCACACCCTGAATCGTGAAAACGATGGTGGCCTCCTCCAGCTCGGAGTCGGGGAGCCGAACTTCTGCCTTTTCCACCTCCGGGGGACTATTCGTCTGACAACCAAAGACCAAAAGGGAGACCAACAGGCAGAGAACTGCCAGACGATCTCGAAGAGAACCTTCAATAGTCGTGAATAGCTTCTTCTCAGTTTGCAACATCACATTTGTTATTCAGTCGTCCTGAAGTCGGTTTTCACTCCTCCTTCGAATAATCGCCAGAGTCTACGCCCAATTTTACAGAATTACAACCTTACGGTTCTGAGTTCGGTGAGTAGATACCAGCACCTTGCTCAATCTCCCCCGATTTTGGTCTGGCGACGGAGAAGACTAGTTAAAAGCTCACTGCTCCCGGAGTCCTCTGGATGTTCTCTGGTCCACTTCCTGAGTAAGGCCACAGCCTGCTGCGGCTTGTTGGTTAGGAGGTAGAAGTCCGATAACAGCCTCACCGTCATCCGGACGTGAGGGTCAACCTTGTAAGCCTCCTGCAAGATCTCTGTGGCCACGAGGAAATCTCTCTGGTGATAGTGGAGAAGCGCCAGGAATTGGCGACCGAGCACCATATCGGGATTGATCCGTAGGTATTCTTCTATCTTCTTAATTCCGGAGTCTAAGACCGAATCCGCGGCGGCAGTGTCTCCATTGCTCCGGTAGTAATCTGCCAGCGTAATGTAGTGCTGATGGTAGAGGGGAATCCGCTCGATACTGGCTTTCAAGGTCTCCACCGCCAGTTGGTCTTCCCCCTTTTCCCGGTAAGCTTTCGCCAACTCCAGGAATCTCTCCGGATAGACGGTCGCAAGCCCAACGACGTTCTCGTTCTTGGTGACCTGGGGGTTGTCCAAGCTCCGATAGCTGTAAGTTTCCAGAAGGAGCCGACGGGTGTTTTCCACCTCTATCTCTCCGGGCTGGGTTTCCTGTGGCACCACCTTCAGTCCCATGGCTTCAGCCCGCAGGTACTTTCGTGCTGTCCCTCGAGCTGAGCCCGGAACTGTCACCGAGAAGTAGACCGGATAGCGCCAGTTGTTTGCCATTATGATCTGCTCTATCATCTGCTCCGCCAAGCGGACGTTGACTCCCTCCCGGAAGCGCATCGGCACCAGATAATGCTCGAACCCCCTCACCTTGTCGTAGAATTTCCTCAGCGGTCGAGCGCCGATATTCCCCTGAGCGTCTCTGAACTTGACCCACTTTATCTGGTCGTCCTCCAGATCCATTGGCACTCCCATCTGATTCTTCAGTTGGAGAATGTACCAGTCGGTGTTGAGGAGGCTCAAGTTCACCACCCTCACATCCTTACGGATTCCGTATGTTTCCTGGAGGCACCACAGAGGGAAGGTATCATTGTCGCCATTGGTGAAAATCATGCCGTCCCTTTCGCAGGAATTGAGGATGTTATAGGCGTAATCGTAGGCAACGACATCCCCCCGGCGGTCGTGCGATTTGAAATGGTAAGCAAACGTGTCGAAGAGAGGAAAGGCAACGAAGAGAAGGCCGAGGAGTACCACCAGAGCAGTTTTGCCACGAGCACCACTGTTTTTCAATGCCCTCTCTGCTAAGTAGAAGAGCAGAGCTGATACTCCGAGGCCTATGCAGAGGCCGAAGAGCATGAATCCGGGGGTGAAGAAGTAATCGCGATCGCGGACCTCCATCCTCACTCCCCTGGTGCCGTCGGAGAAGTTCATATAGAGTACCAAGCCGACGGTACAGATGAGCACGAGAGCTAATAAGAAGACCCCCATCTTCCGGGATTTCATCAGAGTCCCGACAATCCCGAGGAAACCTAAAATGAAGACGAGGGGTCCCCAACCGGGAGAGCTGTATTGGTCCTTGAAATAATACCAGAAGCCGAGATGATGGAAGTCCCCGAATTGATGCTTCCAGCTTCCGCGGCGATCGAACATCCTTTTCAGCATCGACTCTTGGCCGTACTGCTTTCTCTCCAGGAAATCTTTGAAGCTGTCCCAGGTCTGGGGATTGTTCTCGTTTATGGCTGGCTCTAAAGAAGCGCGGATGGGGATGTATAGGTGGGTGGTGTAGCCTACGGTGGCGACGATCAGAAGGCTCAAGGCGAATCCCCACCTTTTGAAGCCGTCCTTATCCAGCAGGCTGGCGGCTCCAAACACAAGAAGGCCAGCCACCAAGCCAATCAGAAACCAGATCAGAGCGAACGTCACCAAGAAGAGGATTATGCCGACGGCCCAGAACCGCCAGTCCCTCAAGAGGGATTTGTCGTTTAAGATTACAAACAGAAAGACACCGGGCATGACCAGAAAGGCGGTCATGTGGATTCCCAGCGCAAGAAAGGCCAGATAGGCAATGAGGACTAAGAGCCTCCTGGAGCCGGGCTGGTCTTTCCTCTCCGACCAGACTAGAGCCAGATAGCAGATCAAGACTATAATGAGCATGGAGGGTCCGTAGACCTCGGCCTCGGTGGCGTTGAACCAGAAGGTGTCGGAGAAGGTGATTACCAGCCCGCCTACAAGCCCGCCAGTGTAAGCAATTACTCTGCTCGGGGCTGCGCCCGGTTCTTTGAACCACTTGAGGACAATTTTCACCACGAGAAGGTAGGAGAGCCAGACCGCCAGGCTGGAGGTCAGAACCGACAAGAAGTTCACCCGCACGGAGACATCCTCGAAAAGGGGGAGCAGAATGAAGATCCTTCCCAGAAGTATGAAAAACGGAGTTCCCGGAGGATGTGGCACTCCCAGTATGTTCGAACAGGCTATGAACTCGCCGCAATCCCAGAAGGGAACCGTCGGGGCTTTCGTGACCATATAGGTTACGAATGCAGCCAGGAAGGCCAGAAGCGAGAGCCCCAGGTTGATAAAGTCTCTCTGTCTGTTTGGGATTACAGCATCCATCCGTCAAAGGCCTCAGCGGGCATAGATTTACAGGCCAATTTATCATCCCCTGTGAAGATTGTCAACAGCGCTTTGAAGGGGCTCGAAAAATCTGTTGAGGTTTGGGACGACCAAATTATTTTGGGATTTGGTAGTGATTGATTATTTACCTCTTATTTCTCGGAAGTGTTAGCAACGATATATCAAAAAATAAGCCCTCCCGCCGGGAGGGCTTATTCCTTCGGATTCGCAGGTAGACTAACGAGCCCAGGAAAACCTCCTGAGCGACTCGCCGGTTCTGGCGCACACGCTTCCGGTTAGCATGAAGTTAACCGAGGATTGCAGCAGGCCCACCGCGTGATCGGTGTTGTGTATCCCGCCGGAACGGTCTTCCTCAACGAAAAGGTAATTGAAAACGGCACCGGCAGAGTCGGCAGTTCCTACCACTCTCCCATCTATCGGTTCTCCCTCGGCGTCCACCAATCCCGCTGACTCCAGAAGGACATGGAGACTGTCCAGGAGACCATGTATTTCGTCTTGGATACCCTCGGTGGAGCCGTCCCAGTCGTAGTCGTCATCGGCGGTCATGTTGAAGGTGGAGACGCTTCCGTTATGGCAGGCGGCTTCATTGCAGCCAATGGTATTGGTGTGACCGCTTAGGGTATCCTCCATGTTGAAGGTATGACCGCCGACGGCGTAACCGATAGAGGCGGTCATATGGCAATCCAGACAGCCTTCGGTGGAGACATTTGTATGGGCGGAATTGCTGTAGCTGTAACCAGCGTACTCGTATGCGTTCTCGCCGATCAGCATGTCGGCCTGGTTGCTGTGGTGAGGACCCCAGTGACTGCTGAGCTCCACCCCATCATAGATGTATTCATCGACATTCCGTCGGCCCTGATGGCAGGAGGCACAGAGATTGGCGTGATCCCGATCAAAAGTCGCACCATTGCCCAATGAAACAGCCTCGGTCACCCTGAGCTCAAGATTGCCACCGGTATGCGGAGCATGGCAGGTGAAACAGCCGATCGCGCTGAAGTGGTCCCCTACGGCGGGAACGCCGGTAACCTCGGCAACGAAGCCCTCGTTGGTGTGACACTTCTCGCAGGACTGATAGTAGGATTTGTAGTTCCGATTTCGATCGATGTTGTCGCCGGAGGCATGCTTCGAGTGCTCCCATTGGCCATGGGCGGCGACCAGACTGAAGTCACCGTCGCCGTGGCAGGCGAAGCAGCTGGTGATATCCTCAAGGTCTGGGGCATGGACTTGGTGGGCATAGCTGGCAGCCCAAGACTTGGTTTCACTGGCGTGGCAGCCGGGCGTCAAGCAGGAGAAGTCAAGCGTCAGATAGCCGTTGGCGCTGGAGCCGGAGGTGAGCTCGGCGGTCGCATCAGTATTGATCCTGAAGAGATGTGAACGAACATCTCCCTGGTGGACGGTAGTATCCCCGAGCGCAGATTTGGCTGCATACGGCATGTGGCAGTCGATACAGCCTAAGTCGTTTTCGAAGTGAGGCAAGCTGCTGTTTTCGATGCTCGAATGCTCCTGATAGTGGCAATTCTCGCAGGTAGAAACAATCGCCAAACCCCGATCGGGATTGGAGGCGTGCAACCCCTTATGGGGATCGTGGCAGTCAACACACTCCAGGCCATTGTGCTTCGTCCGCGCCATTTCATTCCACTGTTCGTGGTGCTTAATGAAGCCACCGCTGGCAGGGATGTCGCTGATCGATCCTCTTGAATGGCATTCACCACAAGATTGGGCAGAACGGTCGATTAGCATGTTATAACCCTGAGGGCTGGTCGCATGAAGGCTGCCGGGGCCGTGGCATTCTTCGCACTGGACTCCCGGTTCCTCCCAGGTGCCCACTATGCCTTCAAGGCCATCTTGATGCCCGTCCTCGCTGTATCCGGTGGTGTGGCAGGGGCCGCAATCGTAAGGCTTGGTTTCACCGGCGTGATAATCAGCCCAGCTCCCGTCCGCGAGATTGTACTGGTTATTCCCGCCTGCGGTTATAATATAGCCATCGGTGCCGATGAATCTGGCCTTCCACCAGAATCCTCCAATCACATAGGTAACATCATCCCAGGTGTAACCTGAAGGCGGCGCGGGGACAGTGGAGTATGGGTAGTGACCGCCGGCAGCTACGTCAGAGGCGTCGTTAAGCTTGTAAGGATGACCGGTCTTCAAGAAGTCGGCATAGATATCCGAGTGGCATGTTTGGCAGGCGGCGGATCCCAGGTAATCTGGGACCTCGACAGTTTGCGTTACAGACTCGGTGATTTTCCTCTCGCAACCGTAGCCGAGAATCGCCAGGGCTACCGAAATCGCGAGTAAGAGCTTTAGTTTTGGGGGTAACATCTCCTCTCCTTTCTGTTATTTATTAGTTAGATTAAAGGTGAGCTCACCTTTGATGAGGTTAGCTTCATAATATGTTGGAGACAACCGATAGCCGTCAATTTCGTAACGGCGGTAAGAAACCCCGAGCTTGACCTCGGGTAGCAACCTGTAAGAAGCGCCGAAGGTGACGTCGAGCTTGTCCTGCTCGACATCATCATCGTAGATGTAATAGGTGCCGGCTACCGTAAAAGCTAGTTCCGGTGTGGGATGACTCCTCAGGGTGCCGGTGACGGAGCTGTATTTATACTTCAGTTTCTCCCCGCCCCAGGTGAATTCTACATCAGAGCGGTTTGCCTGCAAACTGGCCTCACACCTGTCCCTGAACCTGGTGCTGAGCACTCCGTAGAAAGAACCGGTCTCCGATTTGGTGTCGATATTGCTGTTCTCCCGCTGAACCAGTTTGTACCCGGCCTTGATATCAGCAGCCTCACATGGATGTAGATCCAACTCCCCTTTAATCCTGGTCCTTTCTTCCTTTCCGGTTATTAAGACATTGTCGGGGTCTCGGCGGGATGACCCGCTGTAGGAGACCTTCACCGCCACCTTCGGATGCAGACGAGACCTGGCGCCGACAGAGTAATACAGCAAATTCGATTTAAAATCCGCGGCCTTGCGGGCCTCGTATCCGACGCCTCCCGAGAAGGTCGTATTTTGTGGTATAGTGTAATCAGCATCCAGGCCAAATCGATACGCCGAAAACTCTGGGTCTTGCGGCTCTCCCGATACCGTCCGATAATGGAAAACCGGGGCAAGCCTCAAACTACGGCGGGGCTTGGCCACAACCGTCAGGCCGAAAGAGGTCTCTTTTAGCTTATCTCCGGAGACCTCTTTCTCCTTCTGAAAGTTCTTGAAATCACCGACCACTTTCACCCGGGGATCGACATTGCCGTAAGCCCGAATCTCGATGCCGTCGGTTTTGGAGTCCAGCTCGTCATTTATCTTATCGTCGTACTTCCGGTGGCTGTAAGAGACCTCAAGCTGGTGGCTTTTGTATCTGAGTTTGGTGCCACCCTTGAGCAGGGTTGAGCGGCGGTCATAAAGAGCTCCAAACAACCCCTGGTCGGCGATGTCATAGACTATCCTGTCGCCTTCGTTTTCTTGCCCGGAGTATTCAACATATCCCGAAACCGCTTTCAACGGCTTGATTTCAAAATAGCCGGAGTAAGATTTGCGTTCATTTTTCTGATCTTCCCCCGGCCCGAACAAGAGTCTGCTTTGGCGGTAATCGGCCTTCACCTTAAAGAGGTTTATGTCGGTCACGTTCAAGGAGGCCCGACGTCCGTCAAGGTTGAGATCGTCAAGCTGTAAGAGGTAGCGGGTGTGGGGATTGATATTTCCGAAGGCTGTCAGTCTCTGAAGGTTGAAACCATCATATGTATCGAAAAGCTCGCGGGCGGCTGAGCGGTTACCCTCATCATCAAAGTTCAGATAGCTTAGCGTGATCTCCCCGTTGAAATCCGGCTGGGCGAAGGCGGCTGGGCCAAAAAACAGAAACACTGCGATAACAGCTAAACAGGATGTTAATTTTGTGATAGAATTCATCATCATCGTAACGTCTCCTTTAATATATTGGATGGCACCCTCGCTGGTTGCAAGTTCCACCATAAAGCTGTGATGAAAATGAAGTTGAGAAGTAATGCTTGTCGGTATCTGACCCGTGGACATCGATGTGACATTCAAGACAGTCTCTAACAGCATAGGCACCATTATGGGCGGTGAAGTGAGTAGGGACTTGATGGCATTGCCGACAAAGTTGGGAGGCCGGCTCCTTTAACAGATTCACAAAAGCCGACCCGTGAGGATCGTGGCAGTTAAGACAGCCGCCGTCCTCCAAGCCGAAATCGCGGCTGGCCTCGTGCTCATATAAGAAAGGCCCATCCATCTCCGTATGGCACTTGTAGCATGCGGAGTTCTTGTCAAACGTCGTGAAAGGTTCTCCGAGATCCTTGAAATAGTCGTGGCAGTCAATACAGGTCATGGCCCCGGATTTGACCGGGTGGGAGCTGAGGCCGGCAAAGGAATGTTCTAACCGAATATGGCATGCAAAGCAGGTGCGGTTTACATCTTTTTCGGCGAGAGATGAAGGACCGTATGGGTTATGAATCTTGTGGCAACCGGAACAATTCACCCCCTCCTTGAAATGTTTGCCGGCGTGAGCGAAGTCGGATTCCGATTCTCCGAAGTGGCAGCCACTGCAGATATCAAGGGCCTCCAAGGGTTCGACCCCAGCCGGGTTGGTTACGTTGTCGGACTCGGGTTCGTCAAGGTGAACGGTATAATCAACGTGGCAGGACACACAACTGACCTCGACCACTTTGTTGGCCGGAGAGTGCGATGTTGAGGCCAGGCTGTTGGCGAGGTCTTCATGACAATCCAGGCACGGAGACGGTGGTCCTGCTACCGCAGTGGAGAAGACCCCCAAAAGACAACATAGTATTGGAATAAGAGTGTGGTTCTGGAGATTGAAAAGGGGTGGCATTTTGAACATAACCCGACTCCCGTCGTTGGCTTTACTGAGTGAGTGACCGTCTACGTGACTTATTTCACAAACTTATAAAAGATACAATCTCAACTCTCATGTTTTCCGACCAAAAAAATATGCAACCATCACATTGGCAAGTAAAATTTCCGTCAAAAATGGGAAAAGGAATAAAGCTCATCTCTCCCGGGAATCCGGCGCTCATCGCAGAGAAAACAACAACTGCGGCAAAGAGCCCAAGCACCGAGAGTAGATATTTGTAGTGACAACTCATACCAGTTCTATCTCGCGGTTAAGTACGTTCTTACGGAAGCAGTGGCCACCCCGTCTGAGTTTGAATAAGTGACTGCTGATTTTGGACTCAAGATGCTGTCTGGGTCCGAACCTGTCAAGTCTCATTCGCATTAGTGCCTCACTGGGGAGGCAGAAGTCGGACAAAAGTAAAACCTCACACTTGTTTTGTCAAGTATTTTTTTGAGAAATTTTTCACTAAGTTTTCCAACACGCTCACACGCGGTTTTTTCAAATTTAGCCTTGTCGACCAAAGCTGTCAAGTAATTTTTGAGGAATTTTTCGCAGAATCTTCAACCTAGTGGGTCCGACCTTTCTTCGTGTCGGGTCTCGAAGGCCCTGCCCGGG
>JBHIBM010000057.1:0-8836 GCA_046759085.1 Candidatus Zixiibacteriota bacterium | reverse complement strand
TCTTGTTCCTCGGAGCGGCGCGGTCTGCTTCTGATCTTCTCGAAGTGGCCTCGCATCTCTCGCAGATTTACGAAGTGGTGTCCGACCGCGTTTCTCAACTCCAGGGCGGTCATGGTGTCGACCGCCACCACCATCACCTTCTTGCCCCGGCTCCGCAAGAGCTCCACTGCTCGTTCGAAGTCGCCATCCCCGGAAAAAAGTATGGCGGTATCATAATGGTTGATGGTGTTGAAGATATCGATGACGATTTCGACGTCGAGGTTGGATTTGACCACCTCCCGGCCACTCTTGCGGTCCCACATGCTTTTTATCTTTTTGATGCGGACGGTGAAGCCCATCCTCATCAAGGCTTTGAAGAAATCCTCCCTCTCGGAACCGAAGTCGCCATCGTAGCCGGTGTAATAAAAAGCATTAACTAATTCCTTTCCCTTAGTGAAATACTGCAGGATCTTGTTGTACTCGAAATGCCATCCCAACTCTCTCTGAGAATAGAACATGTTGGAGCCATCTACAAATACTGACACTTTCTCCATTGTACCCTACCTCCGATAATTCAGGCAATAGCTTCGCCGGGTTCATAGTTTTTCAGCTTGTCTTTTATGATCTCTCCTTTCTTAGCTCTCTTGTGATTGTGATGAGTGATTTCAGAAATCACTTAGATTTCCAGAGGTCACTCCCTTCCCAGGAGTCTCTTGAATGAGAAACTCCTCTTTTCAGTTTTCCTCAAAAGCTTCGCCTCCTTCTTTCTGTTTTTTTCCTCCTCGTAGGCTTCGGCGTCGAACTTCTCAATCCTCTGGAGCAGTCTCTCGACATTCTCCCTTCTCTCCATCATCTGTTGAAACTCGTTATACTCCGGAAGGTTGAACAGAGCGTGCACGAACGGCTCAAAGAAGACCATCACCTGGCTGCCGATAAAGCTTAAAGGCTTAACCGATTCCAAGAACATGATCGCCGGCACCGCCATCTTCCACTGCACCACCTTTTTGGCGATTTTGTCTAAAATCTCCTCCTGCTTGGGGGTGAGCGCCTCCTCTATCTCTTTTTTGTCGCTGCCGAAAAAGAACGGTCCTTTAAGCATCCTCTTTTTCCATTTTCTCTTTTATAAAGCCCAAAACCGCCTCTTTGTTCCCTTCGAAGCGTATGTAAACCCCCCGGAACGATTCCAGCCGGGAGGGACGCACGAAGGGACTCAAGAGCACCCCGTTCTTGTCGGGGTAATAACTTCGATACGAAGTCCAGCTTTTCTCCATGGAGTGGAAGACATAATTGACCTTCACATTGTCCTCGGTCAACTCATACCTGGTTGGGAGATAGAACGGAGACAGCGAACCCAACATTATGACGACCGACAGCACTAAGAAAAGCACGCTGTTTGTGATAATATATACAACTGCCCACAGAATCACAAGAAAAACTGAGACCAAAACCGACTTGCGCAGGTTCCTTTGGACCGGATGCGAGACCCAGCTTAGCTTCTCCACCGATTATTTCTCCGCCGAGGGTGGATCCGACTCCGTCGGAGATCCCCTCTGTTTCTCGAACTCCTTCTCGTCCTTGTATCTCTCCTGTCTGACCTTGTTTAAGAGTTCCCAGAACTCCTTGGGGTCGATGATCTTCTTTTCGACCAGGAGACGAACCAAAGTCTCCTGAGCCAGATTGGTGGATAAGACCAACTCCTCGTAGCTCACCTCTTTTACGGTGTCCCCCATGACGACTTTGAGAAGCGGTCTTTTGGGTTCAGTTTCGGCTGCCATAGTCTTCCTTCTAAGTTGACCTGCTTTTGAGAACTACCCAGAGGCCCCAAGCAACACCTTCTCGTTACGACTTCTGAGTTGCCCTAGTTCAGTTGGATTCCTACGCGAATACGTTCTCCCCCACTGCCAGGTCGTGGTGAGCTCACTTCAACTTCTGCCAGCTATTTCCCTGGATTCGATATATCCCCATCTCCCGGTTTTCCCCGGTGGTCTTGTCGAAGCGAATCTTGCCGGTGACGCCGCTGTAAGTGGAGGTTTTCTTCAGATATTCGTTCACCTTCTCCGGAATGACGGCTCCGGATGCAAATGCCTTCAAGAGAAGCGTAGCACAATCATACGACAGAGCCGCCACCCAGTCGGGACTCTCGCCGTGTCTCTCCCGGTACGTCTTGGAGAAAGAGAACCACCGGGAATCGTCCTGGTCCTCAATGAAATGACAACAGAAAACGGCATCCTGAACATAATCCCTCGAAGGCCTCAAGGCCTCCAGATCGCTGAACCCCTCCAGACCTAAGAGTTGAGTCTTGATGATTGAGAATGCCACCTGGGGGGCGATGAGGTTCAAGTCCTCCGGATATCCCAGAATGAAAAGTCCCCCCAAATAGACCGGCCACTCCTCCGGCGGCAGGGTATCTCCCTTATCGTCGAAGAAGATGGAGCTGTCCAGCTCTCCGCTTTCCCACATGGTTTTGGTTTTGTCTATCAGGATTTCGCGAATCTGGCCCAACGGTTCCTTGAAGTCGGTCTGTCCGGGGGCATAGTGGAGCTCTTTGAGAACCTTCCCTCCTGACTTTTCTACCTCCTCTTTGAAGGCCGTCGACACCTTAGGTCCGTGGGAATCGTCGGGAACCAGAGTGGCAAACTCCTTGATCTTGAGAGAGCGAAGCGCATAGGAGGCCAGCCCTCTAGCCATACTCTCAGAGCTGGGGGAAAGCTGGTAGACGTAATCGCTGATGCCGGAGATGCCCGCTTCGGAGGCGGTGGGGCTGATAATGGGGAAACGGTGACAGTCGGCATTGACAGCGACTCCCACTGCGGTCTCGCTCCTTAAAGGTCCGATGATCGCCGCCACCTCGTCCTCCTGCACCAAAGCTCTCATGGCAAGGGCGGCAGCGACCGCCTCTCCTCTGGTATCCTCGATTGCCAATTCAACCTGCCCAAGCTCAGGATTAGACTTATCGGCAAGTGCCAGTTTTATCCCCCTGACCATGCTGTTGCCGTAGTCGGCGAAGGCTCCAGAAAGCGGTGCCAACACTCCCATAACCAGGTGGGTTGAGACCGTCTTTCTTGCGACCTCCAACAGCTTTTCCGCCTGAGGCCGTTTGACATCCCCCCCAGAGAGGGCCAAAAAGCGCTCCAGGCTCCTTATCGCCCGCCGCGATTGCCCGGCCTCCAACTCTCTTCTACCCTTGTGGAAGAAAACCTCCCCGAGAAGCTTGCCTCGATGTTGCCAGCTTAACCTCTCCAGCTCCTCCTGGGTCAGATGTTTTTCCAAAAGGGGCAGAAACGATTGACGGGCACGTTCACGGTCACTCTTTCTTTCGGCCAGCTCGAAGCCCCGCAGGTAGTTCAGGGTGGACTCCAGGGGTTTGCCTCTCAGGAAGGCGATATCACCCAAGAGAATGTAAGCCACCCCGCGATAGGATGATTGGGGGAATTGTTCCAGCAACCCCTTCAATCCCCTCTCGGCGGAGTCGTACTTCCCCAACCGCAAGCGGCATTTGGAGGCCATTATCATAAAGCCGGTATAATGCCTGTCGGTGGGGAAAGTCGCCAGGAGATACTCAAATCTCTCCAGGGCGGGCTGATATTGTCCGTCGCCATATAGCTCCCGGGCTTGCTTGAAAACCTCCTTTGAGCTCCCACCCAGGTAGTCCGAAAGGCCCTGGGAAAAAGAGAGATTAAAGGCGAGAAGGTTGATTACAACTGAGATAAGAAGTGAGGCCAACCTGTGGGAGTGGGGCCTTGGACTTCTCAATTCATACATCTTTTGACATGTCCGTGAGGCCACCGACCTTCCGCAGCCCTTCAAGGTTTTCGGGCTCAATAGCAGTAAAAGAGGGGAGCTTCACCTAAAGAGAATATTTCCCAAAATCCTCGGGATTGATCCTTCTCAATCTGTCTCGCAAGCTTTCGGAATCCGGCAGACCGCTTTTCTCTTTCTCCTCCTTGGAGAGACTGAAGAGGGCGTCGTTGACATAAATGGGGGCCTTGGTCTTCAAAGCCACCGCCAGGGAGTCAGAGGGCCTGGCGTCGATATCGAAGACCTTGCTGTTGACCTCCAGATATATTTTGGCGTAAAAGGTGGAGTCTATTAGATCCGTGACCTCTATCTTCTTGATTTTCCCCCCCACCGTCTTGATCATGGTGGCAATGAGGTCGTGGGTCAGAGGTCTTTTGGAGGCTAACCCAGAAAGCTCCATGCTTATCGCCCAGGCTTCGAAGTGTCCGATCCAGATGGGCAGAAGTTTGTCGGAGTTCTCGGGGGAGAGTATCACCACCGGGGAGTTGGTGGAAACATCCAGCGCCAGCCCGTTTATTTTGGCTTTGACCATTTTCTTTTTCATAATCTGCCGTCTCAGAAGCTATATCGACTTCCCATTGAATCCAATTCTAACTCAGTCAGTTCCTCTCTCTCCAGATCAAGATACGGTCGGTTCTGGTGGCAAGCAAGAGGATTTTGCTAAGCCTCCCTTTGAGGTGGCTTTTTGACCACCCACACCTTCAGATTGGCGATCACCTCCGACTCCACCTTCACCCCAACGGTGTAAACTCCTAAAGCTTTGAGGGGCTCCTCCAGAAGGATCCGTCGCCGATCGATCTTGAACCCCTTCTCGGTCAAAAGCTCGGCGATGGTGGAGGAGGTCACCGATCCGAAAACCTTATCCTCCTCGCCGACCAACACTTCCGCGGTGCAGGAGATCTTCTCCAACTTCTCTTTGATCCTCTCGGCCTCTCGTTTCTTCTTATTATCGTGCAGCCTCTTCTGTTTTTTCACCTCGTCGATGGCCCGGAGGTTTCCGCTTTTGGCCTCGATCGCCAGATTCCGCGGCAGAAGATAATTCCTCCCGTACCCATCTTTGACGGTGATGACGTCGCCGCAGTTGCCCAGGGCGGCAATGTCCTCTTTCAGTATCACTTTCATGTCTTTTCCTCAACCAGAAAATCAGGCCGAAACCGCGACTCCACTCTTCAGTTTCCTGAAATCGAACCAGGAGTCGAAAAGCCCTAAGGCTCCCAGCAAAACTAAAGATAGCACCTGCCCCAGAAATATCAAGAGGTAAAAAAGGAGTTTGAGGAGTCTGGATACATTCAATTTCACCAGAAAGAACTCCGCCACCGAAAAACCCACGAAGAAATACAGACCGGCGCTGAAAGCCAGAAGGTTGTGACCCCCTATCCTCATGCCGGGGTGATGTAAGAGCGAAAAGATCGCCCCCAACAGGACCATCCCCAGGAAGTAATCGCTCAACCTCCAGCGGGAGAAGTGGGGGAGGGCCGGGATATGGTAGCCCACCTTTGACCCCAATTTGCAGGAGAGGAAATAGGCCACCGTCAGATTGAAGAGGACCGATAGCAACAAAAGCGAGGGCAAAAGTCCCACCAGTATCCTCCCGAAGTTCTTAAGATCGGAGGTCAGCTCCTCCAGCAGCTCTTGACTCTGCCCCATCTCTGAGGCCTGTAGTGCGAATTCGTCCACCCACGCCTCTATCGTCAAAGAAAGAGAGGTGGAGACCTCGGAATAAGCGGTCATAAACAGCGCGACTAAAACTAGCGCCGGGATAAGCCCCCAGAAAATGGCCACAAAGCCTCCCCTGCGGTTGCGAGCCAGATATCCGATGAGAAGCGCCGGCAAGCATATTGATAGAAGAAACGTGGTCAACTGAGGCAGACCCTGAAATAGCATGAGTTCGAGGGCCACAAAACCACCCACACCCGCTGCCAACATCGGCCGAAAATTGGCGGCCAGAAAAATGAGGGCGGCCGCGCTCAGGATCCCCCATACGTAATTTAGGAACAGTAGATCGCACAGAGGACCGTAGAGGACAACCACCGCGGCTGCTGCCAGAGCGATTCGGCTCTTAGAACCCAAACGGAATCTAACCTCCTTTTGGCCCTGAGAGGTTCATTCAACGATAACTCTCGGAGGTGTAAGGCAGAAGCCCCAGGTGACGTCCACGTTTGATGGCAACCGTCAATTGTCTCTGGTGACGGGCGCAGTTGCCGGAGATCCGCCGGGGAATGATCTTACCGCGATCGGATACGAACCTCCGGATCATCCTCTCATCTTTGTAATCGATCATGTCGATCTTGTTCTCGCAGAAGCGACAGATCTTTCTCCTCCTGTAGTCGACACTGAAGGAGCTTTTTCTCTGCTTTCTCGTCGTTCTATTCGTTCTCGGCGTTCTCATCTCTCACCTCGAAAACCCAAACATATCCAAAACTACTGTCGGAACCCTCCCCCTGCTCCTGAGAAGGACTGGAAAATCCCATTCCGGACAGGTGACCTCAGACATCTCTGCCGGCTGCATCCGAACCACTCACCACTAGCCAGAAACTGCGATGATACGGCCTTGGACACAGCTTTCTTGACAAACCTTCATCGCTCGTTATCGGTCTGGGGCTGGCTCGCCTCCGGCGGAGAGCTCGAAGCCTCCTCCTTCTCAGGTGCGGCGATCCGCTCTTTGGTCTCCTCCCTGGGAGGAGCCTTCGGAGTTGCAGCCGGGCGCTCCTTGAGCGGCTGCGACAGTACCGTCAGATACCTCAGCACCTGCTCGTTCAGCTTGTAGAACGATTCTAACTCCCGGGGCAGTTTTTGGGGAGCAGAGAAGCGGATGTGGACGTAATACCCCTGGCGGCGTTTCTCAAGCAGATAAGCGAACCTCTTGATTCCCCACCTCTCGACCCTGGTGACTTCTCCGCCGCCTGCGGCGATTGTCTCTTCAACCCTCTGTATCTCTTTGGTGAGGGCCTCCTCTTCTAAGCCGGCGTCTAAAACGAAAGTGGTTTCGTATTCTCTCAATTGTTCACCTCCCTTCGGCCTCATCCGGCTCCGCCTCGGGTGCGGAGCAGGGAAGTTCGGGGTTATTTATGCTTCGTCGTTCACATCTTCAGGGTCGCGGTTATATAAGTTCATGGCCTCTTTTAGACCAGATTCTATGACCTTTATTATGGCCTCATATGCTCTCAGAACCATCGCCTTCGCTGAAGGGATTTCCTCCTCGGTGAAGTCTCTGAGAACGTATTCCTCCAGAGACAATCCCGGCTGTGGAAGACCAACGCCCATCCGAAGTCTGGGAAAATCCTCGGTCTCCATATTGGCGATTACAGACCTCAGACCCTTGTGTCCACCGTCGGAGCCGGAGGCCCGGAGCCGGATTTTACCCAAAGGTAAGTTGGTGTCGTCACACACAACTATAACCTGTCCGAGATCGACTCCGAACTCCTCACAGAAGCTTCTGAGCGCTTCCCCGCTTAGGTTCATATAGGTTAAAGGCTTTAGAATCTCGATCTCCTTTTCGGCAATTCGGATCTCTGCAAGCTCGTAAAGACTGTCTCTCTTCTGGAAACTGCCGTCCCTCTTCTCACAGAGGTAATCGGCAACCACGAAACCCAAGTTGTGACGATTGTTTCGATGTTTTCTTCCCGGATTGCCCAACCCAACGACGACTTTCACCATCTAATTACAGAGTGAAACCTCACCACCAAACCACAAGTCTGCAGAAGATATGACTGTAGCTACGGTTGTCAAGCCCTTTCTCACCCCTTCCAGTTTTGAGGAGCTGATGGATGGTGCAGAGTCCTCTCGGAGCGACCTCTGGGCTTTTCCAACCTCCAGGGAAAGCCTCCTCAAGAACCACAAAATGCTTTAATTGGTTTTTAGCCAAGGAGGTATTGCCGAATTCAATGGACTTACGTATTATGCTGATGAACGGGGAGAGAATCGGCATCAGCTCACTAGCCTCCTTAAGCCATCGGGCAGACTGTCCAACGGGCTGGACTGATAACCCCAGAGAGAAATCTTCTGACGACAGAGGACAAAAGAGGTTTTGAACGTAAGAATTGGAAAGAGGAGGGATTTTAGATGAAGCTGAAGTGGGCGATGATATTTGCTGAGGTTTTGCTTCTCTTATTCTGGAGCGGCAGCTCCTCTAGTGCACTTGAAAACAGCTCGGTTCTTTGTGCCAACAAGATTTACAATACTGAGTTGACCCTGAAGGATGCTCACTGGATTGCGGCGCGAAGCGACCTCTTGATAATCAGTGGTGTTGGCGATGAATATGTCGAGCAGATGAAAGCCGAAAATCCCGATATCAAGATATTTCGGTATTTCACTGTTTGTTTGATAAGCAGTGGCTCATATCCATCTTATAATGTTACCGGATACGAGTATGTCAAAGAGAATCACCCCGATTGGTTCATCACTGACTCCGCAGGGAAAGAGGTTCATCCCTCCGCTCAACTCTACGGAATGGACCCGGCGGCCCAAGGGTGGGCGGAATATTGGCTCAAGAGAGTTCTGGAAGTTGTTTCCCCCTTGCCCTACGATGGAGTTCACGGGGATCTGGCTTACATCGATATCGGCAATATCATTCCTGAGGCAAAGCATGAGTATCCCCGAGAGCAGGATTTTCACCGGGTTCAGGAGAGATACTTAGCTACCCTACACCGAAGGCTCAACCGGGAGGGCAAACTTCTGATTCTGAACAATGCCACGATGGCCTCCCGCACCGACCCTGACTATCTCTTAAACAGACGCATTCACAACTGTGACGGATTTAATCAGCAGGCCTTTGTGATGCGCTGGCGCAATCACCCGGAGAATCGCTTCGTGAATGCAGAGCGTCTCGCGGCCCGGGGGATGGAAATCATCGATGAGTGTGCTCGCCGTAAGAAGATCGTGATGCTGGGAATGCAGCCCTCTCCTGATAGGAGGGAGATCGCCTATTGTGTCGGCTGTTACCTTCTGATGAAGAACGACCCCTGGGTCTATCTCAACATCGATTGGGCGGGGAAATATAAACAGATGCGCCGGCTCTTTCGAGAATACGGCGACATCATAAATGCCGACTACGGAGTTC
>JBHIBM010000056.1:0-8851 GCA_046759085.1 Candidatus Zixiibacteriota bacterium | reverse complement strand
CCACCCAAAATCCTCAACCTCCCATGGGGGATACGATCTTTGTTCCCCTTCCCAAGATTCATAGCTTTTTTTCTTGACAAGGGAATCATGTTGACTATTATCGTCAGGATTTTGGACAAGCTTGCTTGTGGTTTGGGGTAGACCTTTTTGCGGGAATGGAGAAGACGAAGGAGCGGGTTTTGGAAGAGAGGTGGTGACGGAGATCACCGACCTGGAGAAGAGACAGCGTTAGGCTACAGGATGGCTGATGGAGAAATATCGCGGTACGGCTAACGCTCGGTCTGTCCGCGAAGCAGAAAGACGCCCTGAAATCACAAGAGGTTGAACCTTGTTGTCGATAAGGTTTGCACTCTGATAAATCGGGAAAGGAGAGGAACTTTACTGAGAACTGCAACGTTCAAATATTGGAGATTGTGAGAAAAGGTACACGCTACTAAACTTGGATGGTTGACAGTTGCTAATACTCACACGAAAGACAGGCGAGGCCATCGCCATCGGCGATGAGATCACCGTAAGGGTCTTAGGCACCCAGGGGAAACAGGTCCGCCTGGGAGTTACCGCCCCGACTCAGATTCCTGTTCACCGGGAAGAGGTCTACAAGAGGATTTTGGAGGAGACTAAGAGAGCTACCTCATCGCACCAAGCCGACATTCAGGAAGCAGGGAGGCTGATCAGGGAAAGCAAGAAAAGGGAATTTGCCGAATAGCAAAGCCAGTCTCCTTTTTTTAGAAGATGCAATATCCCTCAGGCGTCTCTGAAGCTTCAGAGGCCGCCGCCGAGAGGAATATCCTGCCGAAAGCGGGCCAAGCTTTCTATCACCGCTCGCGCGAAAAGACTTTCTCGATTGCGGTTGAGCCACTCTCCGATACACACCAGCATCGCTAACTGAAAGTACACCCTGTGGAGTCCGTCGAAATGACTGACTCCCTCGACGATGGAGCCAACGAAGATGTCATCCTCAGAGAAGAATTCGAGTTCCCAGCAACTCCCCCCCATCAACTCCCCGGCGGTGAAGGCCCTCGGTGCTTTCCATCAGATAGCCGTCATCGCCGATAGCTCCCTGGATCGAAAGGAGATTCTGCAAACCTCAGTCGAATTTCTCCTGGAGATCCTCGAAGAGCAGACTGGTGGTGTCTGTCTTCTGAATCAGGATAAGTTGGAGTGGGAGCTGGCGAGCCCGTCTTCCGGCGGAGCCTTAGAGAGGCTTGTCAGTTCCGCGGAGGGGAGACGCTTCCTAAACCAAGTTGTTTCTGGTTCCGGAGCCTCGATCCTTGCCGGGAAAGAGGCTCTTTCCTTTTTGGGGAGGTTCAAATCCCTGATTGCCTTGCCGGTAAGATCTCCTCAGGAGCTTTTCGGGGCGATGGTTATCGTCAGCCCTAAAGAGGGCCGGTTCGCCTCCGAGGAGGCGAAGCTGCTTGAGAGCACGGGCCATTTTCTGGGAGTCTGCCTCCAGAATAAGAGACTCCTCTCGAAGCTCCGGAAATCGGAGGTGACTTACCGTGCTCTGGTCGAAAACGTGGACGAGATTCTGCTCCAAGTTGACGCCAGTGGATGCTTCACATTCCTCAGCGGCAAGATCTTTGATTCCATCGGCTATAAGCCCCAAGAGCTTCTGGGGTGCAACTTCCAGCAGCTCATCCACCCTGAAGATATCGGAATCCCGGAGGCGGCTTTCGAGGACAGTATGAGAGGAGGCTCAGGAGCCACCTCCGGGTCCTACCGGGTCAAACATAAAGGCGGAGGCTACCGTTGGCACTTCACCAGCTACAGCCCTTTGAGGGACGCCGCCGGAGAGATTATCGGTGGAGTGGGAATCGCCAGGGACGTCACCGCCGAAATGGAAACCCGCGAGAAGCTGGACCTGTCGGAAACCCGACTGCAGGAGATCTTCGAGACCATGCAGGAGGGGATCGTGGTCACCGACCTGAAGGGGAAGATCGTTGACTTAAACCACATCGCCTGTGACGCCTTAGGGTTGAAGCCGGAAGAGACTCAGGGGCAGAGCTTTTACAATTTCGTAAGCCCGGAGGATGCTGACAAAATCGAACAGAGCAGGGTTGCGGTTTTAAGATATGGGCGAATCTCCAACCGGGAGTTTACTTTCATCACTAAGAAGGGGATCAGATTCCCAGCGGAGATGAACATTTCCCTTCTCAGAGGTCAGTCCGGAGAACCCCTAGGGTTCATCTGGGTGGGGAGAGACATATCCGATAGGAGGGAGTGGGAGAGAAAGCTGAAAGAGTCGGAGGAAAGATACCGGAACATATTCAACACCTTCCCGGCCTCCGTGATTCTCATAGATCTGCAAGGTCGAGTGGTGGACGTCAACGAATGGCACTTGAAGCAATTTGAATCTCCAGGGACCTCACGGGAGAGTTATCTGGGAAAGGATTTCCTCAGCTATCCTCCGAACGTGAAGGCCGCTCTCAACAAAAGGCTTTCTGAGCTGCTCAAGGGTAAGTCCTTCGAAACTCGGAACGTTACCATCCCCTTCGCTGATGCCGGCGACAAGAGAGTGTTCGATGTTATCGGAGTGCCACGCTTCAGTCTGGAGGGGGAGGTTGCGGGTGGACTTCTGGTGTACCTCGATGTCAGCCAGAGGCGGGAATTGGAGAAAAAGAGCATAGAAGCTAAAAGGCTGGAGGCGGTGAGGGATTTGGCCGGTGCCATCGCGCACGAATTCTCCCAGCCGATTCAGGGACTCTTACTTCTGGGGGAGATGTCCACTCTGGGGGAGGTCAACCACAAGCATTGGGAACAGGTGGTTGAGCTGACCGAACGTCTTAGCGATCTGGTGCTAAGATTGAAGCACATCACCTCCGTCAAAACGAAAGCCTACCTCCGGGACAGAATCCTGGATTTCTATGGTTCTCTGAAGGGGCCGAAAAGTGAGCATCCCAAACGTGTTCTGGTCATCGATGATGAGACCATCATCAGGGAAGCACTGGGGGAGATGCTCCAGAAGTTAGGATTTGAGGTGGCGACTGCAGCCGGCGGCAGGGAGGCAGTAAGCTGGTTGGAGACGGGAGAGTTCGGTCTGGTCATCTGCGACATCTATATGCCCGACCTTGACGGCTTCGGAGTCTTCGAAGTTGTTCAGAAGAGGTGGCCGGAACTTCCCTTCGTGTTTGTGACCGGCTATTCCGTCCCCATTGAACGGGAAAAGGTCATCTCCCAGGCCGCCGGGATTTTAGAAAAGCCGGTGAAGATGGAGCATATCTCGGCGATGGTGGAGAGGTTCTGGCCAAAGGTGAGAACTTGAAAGCTCACGCTTCTATCTTCGGATTACCATAACAGTATACGCATCCGTGGGGACAGTGGAACCACTGACCGATATCGATTGACTTGGTGAAGCGGCAGTTCTGCTGCTGCCCGCCACTCCCTGTCACTCAACTCACAGAGCTTGAGGGGTGAAGTTTCTCCAATAGCCTGCCTCAGTCCAACCGGAGTTTGAGGGGGGGGGAACTATGCAAATGCGCAAGAGTAGTCCCAGAAGAGACATTATGCTACGTGGAGAATGCTGATCTCCCTGCATGAGTATTGACCAGGTTGACGCTTCTTAATCCTCCACCGAACCACAACGTGAGCCAAGTTCCGGCGTCAGATGAGGGCTTTTGCCTTATGGAGATGAAAGTTTCATCCTATGAAGTCGATAGAATAACTGACCCTTAACGGAGGAACTCATAGAGATGTCATCGCCCGAGAAGAATTCCAATTCCGAAGAAGGCACTGCTTCTGTGACTTCTCCCTTGTTGAGAGCGCTTCAGGCCTTCCAGGAGGTGGCCGCGGTCGGAGGCAACCCCGCAGCTCAAGGGGAGGTTTTGAGAACCGCGGTGGGACGTCTCCTGGACATCCTGGGGGAGAAGGCCGGTGGAATCTGTCTTCTTGGTGAAGATAAATCCGCCTGGCAGATATTCAGCCCGGTCTCGGAGGGAGTTTTGCAGATGCTTTTCTGCAACGCCGAGGGCAGGAAATTCTTTGCAAAGGCGGTTTCTCGCCCCGGGGTCTCAACCCTCACCGGGACAAAGGATTTTTCCATTTTGGGGAGATGCCACTCCCTGATTGCCTCCCCGGTGAGATCTCCTGAGCAGGTTTTCGGGGTGGTCGTGGTTCTGAGCACCAAGGAGAGAGGTTTACCGATTGAGGACGAGAATCTCCTTGAGACCGTCGGCTATTTTCTTGGAACTTGTCTCCAGAATAGCGAACTGGTCTCCCGATCCCAGGGGTCCGAATTACCTTACCGTGCCCTGCTTGAGAATGTTGATGAGATTCTCTTTGAACTGGACACTAGCGGCTGTTTCACTTCCTTAAGCGGGAAGGTATTTGACTCCATCGGCTATGAGCCGGAAGAGCTTTTGGGCAGTAGTTTTCAACAGATCATTCACTCCGAGGATCTCGGAGTTCCCCAGACCGCCTTTCAGGATTGTTTGAAGGGAAGGTCAACAAAAACCTCCGGTTTTTACCGAGTCAAGCACAAAGATGGAGATTACCGCTGGCACTTCAGCAGTTACGCTCCCTTGAAGGACGAAACCGGGAAGACAATCGGCGCAATGGGAATCGCCAGGGATGTTACCGCCGAGGTGGACACGCAGGGAAAACTGAAAATCTCGGAAACGCGGCTGAAGGAGATCTTTGAGGCCATACCGGAGAGTGTCGTAGTTACTGACACCAAGGGGAAAATCGTTGACATAAATCGTGTTGCGCTGGAGTTTTTGGGTTTGAAACCTGAGGAGAGTGAGGAACAGAGCATTTACGATTTCATAAGCCCCCAAGATGCTGACAAAATCGAGGAGACCAAGAATGCGGTCTTGAAACGTGGGCGAATCTCGGACTTGGAATTGACCCTGATCGCCGAGGAGGGAACTAAGCTCCCGCTGGAGATGAACATCTCGCTTCTTGAGAGTGAATCCGGACAGCCGCTGGGGTTCCTCTGGGTGGGACGGCCCCTCTCCGAGGAGAGGGGATCGCAGACCAGCTCGGAGGAGCTGGAGGTCAAGTTGCGGCAATCTGAGGAGAAGTTGCAGGAGTTGGAGAGAGAGTCACAGGAATCGAAGGAGAAGCTGCAAGACTCAGAAAAGAAATTGCAGGAGTGGGAGGCGAGGTTGAGGGAGTCCGAGCCCAAGTTGGAGGAGTCCAGCAAGAGGCTCCGGGAACTGGGGGGGGAGTTGGAGCAGTCGGAGGCTAAGTTACGGCAAACAGAGGAGAGGTTGCAGGAATCGGAGGGGCGGTTACGCAAGTGGGAGGAGAAGTCAGAGGAGTCGGAGAGAAGCTTGCAGGAGTTAGAGGAGAGATCCCGGGGGTCAGAGACCAGATTGCGGCACTCGTACCAAACGTTGCGGGAATTGGAGGAGAAAGCGCACGAGTGGGAGGCGAACTCGCAGGAGTTGAAGGGCAAGTTGCGGCAGTCTGAGGAGAAACTGCAGGAGTCGCAAGCCAGGTCACGGGAACTTGAGGAGAAGTCGCGCCGGGAGGAGGGGAAGTTGCGCAAGTCGGAGGGGAAGTTGGGTAAGTGGGAGGCGAAGTTGCGCAAGCGGGAGGAGACGTTGCAGGAGTCGGAGGCAGAACTGCGGCAGCGGCAGGGGAGACTACGCGGGTCAGAGAAGAAGTTGAATGGGATGGAGGAAAAGCTGCGGGAGTCGGAGACTAGATCGCAGCAGCTGGTTGAGGAATTGCGGGAGTCGAAAAAAAGCTTGCAGGATTGGGAAGCGAACCTGCGGCAGTCACAAGAGGAAGTAGCGCAGTGGAAGGGCAGATCGCAGGGGCTGCAGGCGAAACTGCAGGAATCGGAGGAGAAGTTAAGGGACTCAGAGACTAACTCCCATCAGTTGAGCGAGAAACTGCAAGGCTTGGAGGAGAGGTCCCGGGAGTGGGAGCAGAAATCCGGGCAGTGGGAGACTCAACTCCAGGAATTGCAGCGCAGTATACAGGAGTCTGAAAAGAACTTCCGCAACCGGGAGGCCAAACTGCGGAAGTTGGAGACCAAATCGAGCGAATCGGAGAAGAGACTGCGGCAGGCAGAGGCAGAATCGGAGCAACTCCGGGGGAAGTTGAGGGAGTCAGAGGAAAAGTTACAGGAGTTAGAGGATAGCTTGCGCGACTGGGAGGTGAGGTCGGAGGAGCGGGAGGCAAAGCTGCGACAGTCGGAAGGGGAGGTGCAGCAGCTGGAGGCGAAGTCACAGAAGTCCGAGGAGACGCTGCGGGAGCAAGAGGAGAGTTTGCGGCAGTCGCAGGAGAAGTTAGGGGAGTTGGAGGCTCAACTCCAAGAATTACGGGGCAGTTTACGGGAGTCTGAAAAGAACTTCCGCAACCGGGAGGCCAAACTGCGGAAGTTAGAGATGAAATCGGGCGAATCGGAGGAGAGGCTGCGGCAGGCAGAGGCGGAATCGGAGCAACTCCGGGAGAAGTTGAGGGAGACAGAGGAAAAGTTGCAGGAGTCAGAGAATAGCTTGCGCGACTGGGAGGTGAGGTCGGAGGAGCGGGAGGCAAAGCTGCGACAGTCGGAAGGGGAGGTGCAGCAGCTGGAGGCGAAGTCACAGAAGTCCGAGGAGACGCTGCGGGAGCAAGAGGAGAGTTTGCGGCAGTCGCAGGAGAAGCTGGGGGAGTTGGAGGGGAAGTTGGAGGAGTCGGAGGCTAACCTACGCCAGTGGAGTGCCGAACTGCAGCAGTCCAGGGCGAAGTCGCAACAGTGGGAGCTAAGTCTGCGGGAGCTGAAGGGGAAGTTGCAGGAATCCGAGAAAAAGTCACGGGAGTCGGAAGCGAAATCGCGGCAGGCGGGAGGGAAGTTGCGGCAGGCAGGAGGCAAGTTGCGGCAGTCGGAAGGGAAGGTGCAGGAGCTAGAGGGGAGGTTGCAGGAGTCCGAGGCGAAGTTTGAGGAGTTGCAGGTGAAGCTGCGGGAGTGGGAGGTGAGGTCTGAGGAGCTAAAAGAGAAGCTCAAGGAGTCGGAGGTGAAGCTGGGCGACTCAGAAGAGGGACTAGAGAAGTCCGAAAAGAGTCTGCAGGAGTTGCAACAGAAGCTGCAGCAATCGCAGGTGAAGCTGGAGGTGTCGGAAGATGTGTTGCGGCAATCGGAGCAGAAATATCTCAACATATTCAACGCCGTTCCCGCCTCCCTAATCCTCTTAGACGCCCACGGGACGGTGGTGGACGTCAACGAGTGGCATTTGAGTCACTTCGAACCCCCGGGAACCTCCAGAGAAGATCTTTTGGGAAAGGATTTCTCCAACTACCCGCCAAACCTGAAAATGGGGCTCTCGCGGAAGCTTGCGGAGCTGCTCGAGGGCAGGCCTTTCGAAGCTCGGAACTTAAGTCTCCCTCTCGGAGAGGCTGGCGACAAGAGGGTCTTCGATGTCGTTGGAGTCCCACGCTTTGACCTGGGTGGGGAGATTGTCGGCGGGCTTTTGGTCTACCTAGATATCAGCCAAAGGCGTGAATTAGAGAGAGAGGCCCTGGAGGCCAGAAAGCTGGTAGCGGTCAGGGATCTAGCTAGTTCTATCGCTCACGAACTCTCCCAGCCGATTCAGGGATTGATGGCGCTTGGTGAGATGACCACCCCGGGAAAGGTCGAGGATAAACACTGGGAGCTGGTAGCTGCGATAACCGAATGGCTGTACGACTTAGTGCAGGGATTGAAGCATTCATACCTCAGTGAGGGTCAAGACCAAAGCCCACCTGCGGAATAAGAGCCCGGATTAACACACCTCTCTTAAGAAATTCAGAAGATGCCTTAAAGTTCATACCTCTATCTTAGGATTACCATAACAGTATACGCATCCGTGGGGGCAGCGGAACCACTGACCAATATCGATTGACTTGGTGCAGCGACAGTTCTCCCTTTGGGTTCTATCCTTAGTCAGAGAGCAGGGGAGCTTCTCAGGGTGGAGCTTCTCCAATAGTCTCCCGTCGATGCAGCCGAAGTTTGAGGAGGGAGGAATCACGCAGGTGGAAAGCTGGATGTTCTTTTGGAGGCAATATGGCTTCAGGAAACTGTCAATGAATTCGAATGCCTTCCCATCCAATGCGGGATCAGCCTCCAGGCCAAACCTTCGGAGATTGCGCTCTGTCTTCTTGTAGATGGTCGCGCCCGAGGTGATTATCCGGGTTATCCCCAGAGGAACGATTTTTTCTGAGAGTTCCAGGAATCTCTTTTTTTCGATGTTGGTGATCGAGCTGCCATCGAGGGAGTTGATCTTGATGAGAGGATCATACCGCCAGGCGACTCTATCGGGACTGTTCACGAAGTCGATGGTCTTGGGGAGAAGCTCGACGATTCTATCCGAAGGCGGTGAGTGCGGTTCCAGGACAGTCCCCGCTAAGCCGGTCAAGGTCAGAAGAACGTAGACCTGATCGATCCTTTTGAGAAGGTCGTGAATCTTTCGATTCTCCCACAGGTTGGAAGGGTCTCTGGTCCATACCACCAGGGTGTGGATATTTTCGGGACATATCTCGGTGATTCTCTGGCACAAGTAATCAGGGTAGAACGCCAGAAGTTCTGTCCGGCGGCTGGCGGATATGACCAGTTTGTGCTTCACGACCCTATTTTATGGGCTAAGGGTGCGCTGTCAAGGGGATAATCCTTGACTATAACGGATAAAATATTATCTTTACTTCGAAGGTCATTAAGCGTCTGTCTTTCCAAGCAGGCTTTTTTTCAAGTCAACCTTCGATGCAGGAACGTTCTTGCCCAGAGTTTGGTTAAGTGTATAAATGCCTTGTCGGGCATGACGCCTGTTTAGCAGAATGTAACCTCACAAGAACTCAAAGGAGATTCCCGATGTCCAAGATTCTCAGAACCACCGTTTTTCTCTTGCTGACTTTTTCGATTTCGAGTTTGTCCTGGGCCTTTGTCGATCCC